>JAKAVU010000051.1 GCA_021817185.1 bacterium | reverse complement strand
CGGCGTAGACGGACTGGCTGGCGGTGGCGGCGGGATAGGGGATCTGGGCCAGAGGGACCAGGATCAGCGCCAGCACCAGCAGGGCCAGCACACCACGCGCGGGGGCGCTCAGCCTCAGTGGCGGCAATCGACGGCGGCGATACGGCCCGGCACGCGCCTGCCCTGCGCTCAAGCCGCCTCCCACCTGGGAATCACCACGTCTGCACCATAGGCAGCGCCGAGGGCGGCCGGGGTGACGTTTCGCACACATCCCGGTGACGCGGACGGCATGGCCGCCGGCTCGGGCGGGTATGTCACCGGATGGCTGGCTCGATCCTTCGGCCCAGAGTCATTTCGACCGCGTCGGCCACGGCAGAGCGGAGCATGCCGGTCACCTCGCCGAGCCGGGATTCGGGAACCCGCAGGTGCAGCCGCGGTCCGTTCAGGGAGACCAGGCGGATCTCGGGAGGTGCCGCTGCCAGCAGTTGCGCCGCCAGCCGGGTCGTGAGCCGCGCCCCCGCATCGCTCAGGGAGTGGTCCTGGCCGCTCAGCGAGAGCGGCGCTCCCCAGGGCAGCTCGTCGGGCAGCCGCCGGCGCTCGGTCAGCCATTCCCAGGCGTCGGGGAAGCGCCTGAGCTCGACCAGGGACTCCGGCAGAGCCGACGGCCGGTCCAGGACCGAACCCCAGAGTGGCTCATGGCGGTCCGCGCGAGCCCGCTTCCCCGCCAGGGCGTGCAGGCCCGCGATGCCGCCCCGGTCTGCCCCAGGGGCGAGTCCTGGACCGCCCCGGTGGTGGCCCGCCAGCTCGTCCCACAGTCCGATGTCCCCGCTCCAGAACGCTGCGAGCATCAGGGTGGGGGCGGGCAGGCTCAGCTCCACGGTGGACTGGCCGCGGCGCTCCAGCGCCTCGGCACGGCTGAGCGGCCGGGGCTCCGCGCAGGCGTACAGCCCGGCGGGATGGGGCACGTTCAGCTGGTAGCCGGCCAGCGAGAGCCGGCCCATGAAGAGGAGCTCCTCCGCGTATGGGAGCTGTCTTGCGCGGGCGGGCTGGGCGCGGCTCCAGTGGGTCATCGCTCGGGACAGCTGCTCCAACTTCCAGCTGCCGCTCTCGAGCTGGGACTCCTCCTGGGGCCCACGGTCCTCGACGGGGTCGATGAGGCCGATCATGGTGGTCAGCCGGAGCCGTTCCACGAACGCCAGCCCCTGGAGGGCGTGGCGCACCTCCAGATGCGGCGGGATGTCCCCGATGAGCAGATCGGGGGCGGCGCCTTCGGCGACCATGCCCGCAAACCGTGCGAGCGACAGGTCCCAATCTCCTCCGGGGATCGCGATGTGCAGGTCTCCCGGGCCCGCCCGCAGCAGCACCGCCGCCGCCGGCCCGAACCGCCACCGCGGAACCCGGGCGGGGCGCCTGGGAGCTGGCGCCGGGGGGACCATGGTGGTGGCGCGGTCGTACTCTGCGCGCAGCTCCGGGGTCGCGACCAGCGCCCAGGCGGCCTGGAGCTGCGAGAAGAGCTGGGTCGCCCGTTGCGGGTCGAGCCGCTGTCGCCCCTGGCGGTGGATCTGGACATCCGGGTGAAGCTCTCTGGCCCTCGCCCGGTAATGCCGGCGCAGCTCCTGCCAGGAGGCCGAGCGGTCACTCCCGAGCACGGCGTAGACGTCGACCGGGGCCACGCGCCCCGACCTCACCGGCAAGCGGGGCCCCTCCCCAGGCCGGGGCTCGTCACCTCGGCCGGCGGTCGTGCGCTCACAGGTCGAAGGGGTCCTGGAAGAAGCCGGGCAGGTGGTTGGAGAGCCAGTCGTTGAAGATCGCGAAGTGATTCACGGTTACCAGCATTCCCATCGCCACCACCACCAGTCCGCCCACCACCGAGATCGCCCGCTGATGCCGGCCCAGCGTCGCCAGCAGCGGTGCCATGCGGTCGAGCAGCGCCGCCGCGAGCAGGAACGGCAGCCCCAGCCCCAGGCAGTAGGCGACCATCAAGTAGATGCCGCGCAGGGTGGTCCCCTGGCTGATGCCGGAGGTCAGCACCGCGCCCAGCACCGGGCCGATGCAGGGGGACCAGCCCGCCGCCAACCCCAGCCCCAGCAGCAGCCCGGCGACAAAGCCCCCCCGCCGCCCCCTGGTCGGCAGCGGGCGCCGGTCACGCAGCAGGGGTCCGATTCGGATCACGCCCATCAGGGTCAGCCCCAGGACGATCACGACCGCCCCGAGGATGGGGGTCAGGACGGATCGCCACGGCTCCAGCACCCGGTCCAGGGCGTAGAAGAATGCGATGCAGAACGTGCCCAGGCCGATGACGAAGCCGGCCGCTCCGCGCATCACTCGCCAGCGGCCCGCGGAGGTCGCGGTCCCGGCGCCGCCGACGCCCTCGCAGGAGAGGAACGCCAGATACGCGGGTACCAGCGGGAGCACGCACGGGGAGAGGAAGGAGGCCGCGCCGGCCGCTACGGCCAAGGGGATGGTGACCGCACCGAAGCTCATGGTGCCAGGTTAGAGATGGCGACCTCGGGACCATCCAGAGGCCGCCGCGCCGCCGACGTCGTCCACCCCGGGCTCAGGCCGCCCCGGGCACGTCCGGCCCGCCTGCCATCCGCGCCAGCTCCCTGTCTGCGAGCTCGGGGTCGAGCTTGCGGAACAGTGCCTCCGGCGGGCCGATCGGCCGCCCCGCGGGAACGCGCTGGGGGCTCCAGGAGCAGGCGGCGGTCCCGGCCGGGGTGGTCAGGACGAGATGTGGGTCGGCGGGGTCAGCCCCGGAGGCGACCAGCTCCGGCAGGGGAGTCAGGGTCCCCGGGTCGCCCAGCATGGCGTGGAGCCGCTGCGAGGTGAAGGGAAGGAAGGGGGCGAACATGACCCTGAGGTTGGCGATGCACTGCACGGCGGTGAACAGGACCGTGGCGGCCCGAGTCCGGTCGCTCTTGATGAGCCGCCAGGGCTCCATCTCACCCAGGTACTGGTTGACCGCGGCCGCCAGCCCCATGACTTCGCCAAGCGCCGTCTTGAAGTGGCATCCCGCGATCAGCTCGCCGACCGTCGCGTAGCCGCCGTCCACCTGTTCCAGCACGAGCCGGTCCGGCGGCTGCAGCTCGCCAGGCTCGGGCACCTGCTCGAAGTGGCGCGCGCACAACGTGAGGGTGCGCTGCACCAGGTTGCCCCAGGTCGCCACCAGCTCGTCGTTGTTCCGGCGGATGAACTCGGCCCAGGTGAAGTCGGTGTCCTGGGTCTCGGGGCCGGCGGCGGTCAGGTGATACCGCAGGGGATCCGGGTCGTAGCGCTCCAGAAAGTCCCGAACCTCGATCGCCACGCCGCGGCTGTGGGAGAACTTCTGTCCCTCCTGGGTCAGGAACTCGCTGCTGACGACGTTCTCCGGCAGGACCAGGGGCGGGTGCCCAGGGCCCCCGCCAAACGATCCGCCGGATCCGTAGCCCATCAGCATGCTCGGCCAGATGATCGAATGGAAGACGATGTTGTCCTTGCCCATGAAGTAGAAGTGACGGGCTCGGGGATCCTGCCACCAGCTCCGCCAGGACTCCGGCTCACCGCGCAGCAAGGCCCACTCGATGCTGGCGGAGAGGTAGCCGACCACCGCGTCGAACCACACGTAGATGCGCTTGTCCGACCGCTCTTCGAAGCCCTCGACGGGCACCCGGATGCCCCAGTCAAGGTCGCGAGTGACGGCCCGGGGACGGAGCTCCGCCAGCAGGTTGGCGGAGAAGGACCGGACGTTGCTGCGCCAGTCCTGCTTGCTCGCCAGCCATTCCGCCAGCCGGTCGGCGAATGCCGGCAGATCCAGGAACAGGTGCTCGGACTCGCGGAACACCGGGACGGTCCCGTCGATCCGGGACCGCGGGTCGATCAGGTCCTGGGGGTCCAGCATCCGGCCGCAGTTGTCACACTGGTCGCCGCGGGCGGAGGAGTAGCCGCAGTGCGGGCAGGTCCCCTCGATGTAGCGATCCGGCAGGGTGTGGCCGGTGGTGCTGGAGAAGGCGCCCATCTGGGTTCGTCGCAGCAGGTATCCCTTGTCATAGAGGGTGCGGAATACGTCGCGCACGACCCGCTCGTGGTTCTTGGTCGTGGTCCTTGTGAAGAGGTCATAGCTGAGCCCCAGCCGCTGGAGGTCCTCGGCGATCACCCGGCTGTAGCGGTCAGCGATCTCGCGGGGGGTCACCCCCTCCCGGTCGGCGGCCACCAGGATCGGGGTCCCATGCTCGTCGGTGCCGCTCACCATGAGCACCGACGATCCCAGCAGGCGGTGGTAGCGCGCGAACACGTCCGAGGGCACCCCGAACCCGGCCACATGTCCGATGTGTCGGGGGCCGCTGGCGTACGGCCAGGCGACGGCCACGAGGATGCGGTTGGGACCTGGGGAACTCAAGACCTGACCGATGGTATCCGGTGGCGGCTCCTGAAGGTGGAACAATGCGCGCATGCCCTACCAGCCCCGGGTGCTGCTGGCGATCGCCGACAGCTCCCGCACCGGCGGCCCCGAGCATGTCCTCACCCTGGGTCGTGAGCTGCTCCGCGCGGGCTGGCAGGTGGCGGTCGCCGCCCCTCCGGGCGATCTGCTCTCACGGTGCCAGGCGCTGGGGATGCCCAGCTTCGCGGTCGGCGCCACGGGAAAGGACCTGGCCGCAGCCCCGATCCGCCTGCGCCGGCTGGCGCGGCGCTATCACGCCGACCTGGTGCATACCCACGGCCTGCGGGCGGGGTGGATCGCTCAGCGCGCCCACCTACCGTTTCCCTGGGTGCACACCCACCACCTGGACGCCTGGTTCACCGCCAGCCGGCTGCGCAGGACCCTACATCGGCGCGAGCTCCGCGCCATCGGCCAGCGCGCGCGGCTGCAGATCGCGGTCTCCCAGTCGGTGTTCGGATTCGTCACCGAGGGGATCGGCATCCCCACCGAGAGGGTCCGATTGGTGCCCAACGGGATAGATCCCCTGCTGCCCCGATTGCGCGAGCGCCCGTCGGCGGCCAGGGTCGGGGTGCTGGCCAGCCTCATCCCCAGCAAAGGGGTGGACCTGGCGGTCATGGCGCTGGCCACACCGGCGGGCCGGGGGCTGTCGCTGACCGTGGGGGGAGCAGGGCCGGAGCTTCAGAGCCTGCTGGACCTGGCGGAGCGTCTGCAGGTGGCGGGGCGGGTCGACTTCGTCGGTTCGGTCACCGACCGGCAGCGATTCTTCGACGATTGCGACGTGGTCTGGGTGCCCTCGCGGGCCGAGCCGTTCGGGCTGGTCGCCTGCGAGGCCATGAGCGCCGGGCTCCCCGTGGTCGGGACCCGGGTCGGTGGCCTGCCGGAGATCCTGGACCCGCCGCGCGCCGGGGCGCTGGTCGCCCCCGCCAATCCCACCGCGCTGGCCAGCGTCACCAGCGCACTGCTGGCCGATGGGGAACGTTACCGGCGGCTCTCCCAAGCCGGTCCGGAGCGGGTCCGCGCGCGCTACTCGGCCGCCCGGATGGCCGCCCTGACGAGGGGCGTCTACCGAGAGGTGCTGGGCTGAGCGGCGACGTTCACTTCTTGGCGGCCTGATAGTAGGGATTGGCCCCCTGCGCGTGATCGGTGGTGTCGACCACGTCGTGGAGCTCTGGGAAGCGCTCCAGAATCGTGGCCCTCACCCCCTGCGACAGGGTGACCTCAGCTAGCCCGCACCCCTGGCACCCACCCCCCATCTGGACATACGCGACCCCGTCGGCCACGTCCAGCAGGCCGATGTAGCCGCCGTGGGAGGCCACCGCCGGGTTGATCTCGGAGTCGAGCAGCTCCTGGACCGCGCGGGCCAGGGGGTCCGCGTCGGGGTTGTAACTTGTCCGCAGCTCCAGGGCACCGGTCATGGGGTCGGCGTCAACGGTCGAGCCGATCACGTGTCGGGCGATCAACTTGGGGGCGACGAAGTCGATGTCCTGCTGGCCGCGCACCAGCACCTCGTCCTCGCGGAGCCCGCCGCTCTCCACCAGCGCGAAGCTGAAGGTGAGGCGCTCACCCGCCAGCCCCGCCGGCGCCACCGACACCCATGCCTCCGGGTGCCCCTGGCGCTGGCGGAAGCCGCGAATCCGCTCGGCGGCACGTTCGGTCAGGGTCAGGGTCGGAAGCTCGGCGGTGGTGCCGTCGGGGGAATCGCTCATGGGGATAGTCTGACGCTATGAGCCGCCGCGTGCTGCTGGTGCTGCCGACCTCCACCTACCGGGCATCCGCCTTCCTCGCGGCCGCGCGCCGACTGGGCCTGGAGGTGGTGGTCGCCAGCGAGGAGCCGTCCACCCTGCGCTCCCTCCACCCGGGAGGTGAGCTGCTGATCGACCTCAGCCATCCTGAACTCGCCCCGGACCGCCTGGTCGAGCTCCAGGAGGCCGAGGAGATCGCCGCGGTGGTGGCGGCCGACGAGTCGGGGGTTCTGGTCGCAGCTCACCTCGCCTGGGCCCTGCAGCTGCCCGGCAATCCGCCCGCCGCCGCCGCCGCGACCAGGGACAAGGCGCGGCTACGGGACCGGCTCCGATTGGCCGAGATCGCCCAGCCGCGCTGGGCGATCTGGGCACACGAGGACCCGCCGGCATGGGAGCTCTTTCCGGCGGTGCTCAAGCCGCTGGACCAGGCGGCCAGCCGGGGGGTGGTGCGGGTGAACGCCCCTGTGGAGCTGCCACCCGCCGGAGCGCGCGTACGCCGGCTGCTGGCCGCCGGCTGCGGACCGGAACGGGCAGCGGTGCCGCGCCCGCTGCTGGTGGAGGAGTTCGTGCCCGGCCCCGAGGTGGCCGTGGAGGCGCTGATCAGTGGCGGCAATCTCATCCCCCTGGCGATCTACGACAAGCCGGACCCCCTGGACGGCCCCTACTTCGAGGAGACGATCTACACCGTGCCCACCGTTCTACCCCCAGCTCGGCAGGAGGCCGTCCGACAGACCGTGGCGGCGGCGGTGGGAGCGCTGGGGCTGACCACCGGCCCGGTCCACGCCGAACTGCGGCTGGGTTGGGATGATCCCGTGCTGATCGACCTCGCCTCGCGCTCGATCGGAGGGCACTGCTCCTCGGTGCTGCACTTTCGGCAGGGGCAGACGCTGGAGGAGCTTATCCTGCTGCAGGCGCTCGGCGAGCCGCTGCCGGATCCGGAGCTGGAGGCCGGCGGCGCCGGGGTGATGATGCTGCCGATCCCCAGGGCCGGCCGGCTGCTGGAGGTCAGCGGCCGGGAGGGTGCGCTCGCGGTGCCCGGGGTGGAGTCCCTGGAAATCGCGGTTCCCCTGGGAACGAGCATCGCTCCTCCACCCGAGGGCGATCGCTACCTCGGCTTCATGTTCGCCCGGGGGACGGATGGACCGGATGCTGCCCGGGCGCTGAGGCTCGCCCACTCCCAACTGCGGTTCGAGATCGACTGAGCTCAGGGGGCGGCCGCGGCCGCCCCCTGAGCCGCTCAGCCCTCCAGGTGCCGGATGCTCGGCCCCACGTAGAGCTGGCGGGGCCGTCCGATCTTCTGCTCCGAATCGAGCAGTCCCTCCTCCCAGTGGGCGAGCCATCCGGGGGTGCGACCGATCGCGAAGAGGACGGGGAACATCTCCACCGGGATGCCCATTGCCAGGTAGATGATCCCCGAGTAGAAGTCGACGTTGGGATACAGCTTGTGGGTGATGAAGTACTCGTCCGCCAGCGCGATCCGCTCCACCTCCAGGGCGATGTCGAGCAGCGGACTGCGCCCGGTGACCTCGAAGACCTGGTCCGCCACCTTCTTGATCAGCTGGGCGCGGGGGTCGAAGTTCTTGTAGACCCGGTGACCGAAGCCCATGAGCCGGAACTCGCCCGCCTTGACGCGGCGGATGTAGTCCGGGATGTTCTCGACCTTTCCAATCCTCTGGAGCATCCGCAGCACCTGCTCGTTGGCTCCCCCGTGCAGGGGGCCGTAGAGAGCTGCGCAGGCGGCCGACATGGCCGCGTAAGGATCGGCCTCGGAGCTGCCCACCAGGCGCATGGTGCTGGTCGAACAGTTCTGCTCATGATCGGCGTGGAGCACCAGCAGAACGTTGAGCGCATGCTCCAGGACCGGGTTCGGCTGGTACTTCAGCTCGGTGGCCCGCCACATCATGTTGAGGAAGTTGCCCGCGTAGGAGAGGTCGTCGTCCGGGTATGCGTAGTACAGGCCCATGGCGTGGCGGTAGGCGAAGGCCGCCAGGGTCGGCATCTTGGCGATGAGCCGCACGATCTGGCGGTGACGCACCTCCGGGTCACGGATCTGCTTGGCCTCCGGGTAGAACGTCGAGAGCGCCGCCACGGAGGAGACCAGCATCCCCATCGGATGGGCGTCGTGGTGGAAACCGTCGATGAAGTGCTTGATGCTCTCGTGGATGAAGGTGTGGTTGGTGATCTCGCCCTGCCACTGGGCGAGTTCCGCGGCGGAGGGGAGCTCCCCGTTCAACAGCAGGTAGGCGATCTCCAGAAAGCTCTTGGACTCGGCGAGCTCCTCGATCGGATAGCCGCGATAGCGCAGGATCCCCCGCTCCCCGTCGATGTAGGTGATCCGGCTCCGGCAGCTGGCGGTGTTCTGGAACGCGGGGTCGTAGCCCATCAGTCCGAAGTCGTCCGCGTCGGTCTTGATCTGGCGAAGATCCAGAGTCCGGATCGCTCCGTCGACGATCGGTAGCTCATAGGTCCTCCCCGTTCTGGAGTCGGTGACCGTGAGCTTGTCTTGCGATGCCTCAGCCGCTGCCGCCATCTTGAACCTCCTGCCGAAACCGGGCCAAGCGCGTTGCCCTTGCTGCCTGCGCGCCGGTTCTCCCCTCGCCGCGAGCCGGCGTCCTCCTTGCGCGCTCATCATCTCGCTTCGCCGACCCCCTACGCGACCTGGTAGGGGGCGCACGCATGAGGTGGGCTCGCGGGCTCGGCCGAAGGGGAGCTTCGTAACCCTGGGGCCATCCGCTGGGAAAGTCGCTTTCCACCATCCCGCAGCCCAGTCGCAGTGGGCACGGTCACGTGCCGGTATGTCGGGCGCACGTCCCCCCCTGCCTGCCATGGCCGAAGCGCAGTTGGGGGGCAGCCGTGTGCGCCTGGTTCATCCTGGGCCGCGGCACCACCTCCGAGCAACTCCAGCAGGCAATCCTCTTTGAAGAGCAGGGTCGAGACGCCGTGTTCGCGGGGCAGGCGCTGCTGAGTTCGAACGCCTGGACCCTGCTGGTGCCGATCGCGGCGCCCACCCAAAGGACTGGCCTGGGCACCCTCGCGACCGCGCCGCCCGGGCGGCGCTTCTGGAAGTTTGCGAGCCGGGCGATGTGCAATGACCAACCAGCCTGCGGACGGGCCGATCCGCGGGTCGCGCTGGGGGAGATGGGCCGCGACCTCCCCATCATGGGGGAGTCCACCGCGCTCAGCAATCGGGCGGAGTTCCTCGGCGAGGGCACCCAGATGACCCCCGACCCGGGTCGATGAAGCGGGTGGGCCAATGTCACGGCGCACCTGCCCAGCCCGAGGGCCGGCCAGGTCCCCCACCGACGCCGACGAGGTGCGGGGATGGCTCGACTTCCCATGGGGATCCCCCGGCTCCGACCCGAAGCCGGAGGCGAGACCCCGGCATCGAACCAGGAGGGGGCGGCCTCGACGCTCAAACCGTGCCCTGAGGTTGGCGGCGCCTTGTGGCTGGAGCCTCGCTGGGTCGCGGCTCGGACGCGTAACCTCGATCCGGTAGCCATGTGGCTCACGCGACCTCGGACATGGGCCGAGTTCGTGCGGTTGGCGGCGTCGCGGCGCGCGGGACCGAGCGAGAAGCCGGCGGCGGCTGGGAGGTGGCGTGACGGCAGCTGAGATTGGCCTGCTGGTGCTGGTGGTGGCGTTTGCGACCAGCATCGGTGCCCACTACACCGGTGCCTGTATGGGCATGCCGCATGCTCTTGGAGCCCTCAACCGGCGCCAGGCCCTGTGGCTCATGGCGCCGCTGGCCCTGCTCGGAGCGGCAGTGGCCAGCCATCCCGTGGAGGCGACGGTCGGGCTCGGGCTCACCCACAACCGGCTGACCGAGGGGGACGAGCTCCTGGTGCTCGCCCTGGCCTTCGCCCTCACCACCGCCTACACCCGGGCGCGGGTGCCCACCTCCACCATCCAGCTGCTGGTCTTCTCCCTGGTGGGGGTTGCCGTGGGGGTCGGTGACCCGGTTGAATGGGGGACTCTCGGACGGCTTGTGATCGTGTGGGTGGCGGCCCCCGTGGGCGCCTTCCTGCTCGGCCTGCTGGTGACGCTGGCCCTGGCCAGGCTGCCAGCAGGATCACCTATATCGCCAGTCGGCCACCGTTGGCGCCCTGGCCTTCGCGTCGGGCCCGCCCTGGTTGCGGTCGGGATGTTGGCCTCGTTCACGATGGGGGCGAATGACGTCTCCAACGCCAGCGCGGCCCTGATCGCCACCGGAACCGCCGGCCCCCTGGTGGCCGGCGTGATCGGAGGGGCAGGCCTGGCGGCCGGCGTGCTGGTCTTCGGAGGCCGACTGTTGCAGAAGGTGGCCTTCGACATAGTGAAGGTAGACGCTGTAATGGCGGTTGCCGCCCAGCTGGTGCAGGTGGCGGTAGTGCTCACGGCCGCGGAGTTCGGCTACTTCACCTCGATGAACCAGGCTCTGGTGGCTGCCATGGCCGGGGCCAGCAGGGCGAGGGGGCAAAGCCGGACGGATCGCCGCGCGCTTCAGGGGATCCTCAAGGGATGGGCGGTCGGCCCGCCGTCGGGCATCCTCCTGGGGTGGCTGGCGGCCGTGCTGCTGCGGCACCTCGGCCTCACTGCCTGACCAGCCCGGGCAAACAACCGGCCACTTGGCGGGGCCAGGCACCAGCCGGGCTCGCCAGAGCGCCTGTGACCGGGTAGATTCTATGGGGACAGCCCCTCACCGTTCCCTGCCCGGACCAAGGCGGTGTGGCACTTGCGAGCCCCACCACCGGCGCGCGATCTCCCTCCCCATGCCGGGATCGGAGCGAGGTCCTGGAGCGCCTGAAGAATGGAATCCGGGAGGTCACCAGCGGCCGGCGTTGGGCGGATTGGCTCGCCTTCAGCGGCCACTTCCACCGGTACAGCTTCCACAACCAGATCCTGATCCTGGCGCAGCGTCCCGAGGCGACCTGGGTGGCCGGCTATCGGGCCTGGCAGGAGCTGGGGCGTCAGGTCCGCCGCGGAGAGCGGGGCATCGCGATCTTCGCTCCCCTTGCGTCCGGGCCATCGGACCCGGAGGCGTCCAGGAAGGAGGAAGATTCCTCGACCGTGCGGTTCCGGGTGGTGCGGGTGTTTGACGTTGCCCAGACCGACGGGGCCGACCTACCCCGCCCCCTTCGGGACCTGATCGGCCAGCGACCCCGCCGCGAACTCGACCGGTTGCTGGATCTGGCCGGGAGCCTCGACTTCGCAGTCGAGCTGGTGGAGTTGCGGGGGGAACGCCATGGAGACTGCAGCCACGCGCTGCGGCGCATCCGGGTGGACCCGCGGCTGGCCCCCGCCCAGCTGACCAAGACACTCTGCCACGAACTGGCTCACGCGCTGCTCCACGGTGCGGACTTCCGGGGTGGCCGCCAACTCGCCGAGCTCGAGGCCGAGAGCGTCGCCTTCGTGGTCTGCCACGAGCTGGGCATTGACAGCTCCGATTACAGCTTCGGGTACCTCGCCAGCTGGGCCGGTGGCGGCGACCGGGCGGTGGCGGAGATCACCACCGCCGGCCAGCGGATCTCGATGGCCGCCGGCGTCATTCTGGACGGGCTCAGGGCTGGCGGGCCGGGCTGACCGTCCGGCGAAGACCTCGGTTCGCGCTATCGTGACGCCCGATGGCGATCGCACGATCCGCGAACTCCGGCAGGCTCGCGGGGTCGCGAGCCGCGGGAGTCCCCGGCAGAGCATCCGCCTTGGTGGAGTCCGGGCTGCTGCTGGCATCCGACCTGTCCATGTCCCATGTCCTGGAGCA
>JAKAVU010000050.1 GCA_021817185.1 bacterium | reverse complement strand
GATCTCCCGCGACCAGATCGGGTGGCGGTATGCGCTCTCCAACGACGACCCCCACCTGGCTCCCGGCGAGAGCCGACTCTTCACGGTGGTGCACGAGAGCGCGGCCGGTGTCGATGGGTATCTGGTCTACCGCGTCCGGGGGGACTGGACCCCCCGGGGTCCGGAGAACACCTTGATCGTGGTCGAGATGGTGGCGGAGAACCCCCACGCCACCGCCGAACTCTGGCGCTACTGCACCGAGGTGGACCTGGTGCGCCGGATCGAGGCCAAGGGGCGGGGCGCCAGGCCGGTCGATGACCCGATCTGGTGGCTGCTGGCCGACCCCCAGGCGCTGGTCGCGACCGCAACCATCACCCTTTGGGCGAGTGTCCTGGACGTGCCCGGGCTCTTCGAGGCCCGCCGCTACCGCTGCGACGGCGGGCTCACCCTGGCCGTCGAAGCAGGTGACGGCGGCCCCTCGGCCGGCTACCGTCTGGAGGTGAGCGGGGGGGTGGGACGGTGCCGTCCCGCGGCCGGGCCCGCGGACATCCACCTGGGTTGGTCCGAGCTGGGATCTCTCAGCCTGGGGATGCCCTGTCTTTCCCAGCTGGTCGCGGCCGGTCGAGTCCGGGTTACCGAAGCCGCGGTGGTCCGGGAGGCGGACACGATCCTGAGCTGGGACCCTGCCCCCTGGTGTTTCGAGGACATCTGAGTCTGCTGCGGGGGCTAAGGGCATCGCGAGCAGGGCTACGGGGCCTGCGACCGGCCGTGCTCAGGTCGGCGTGACGTCCACCAGCCGGTGCACGCGCCAGGGGGAGGACCTGGTGTCGAGATCCACCTCCAGCTCGTGCAGGCCGGCTCCGGCGCTGGTCGCTGCCTCCGGATACTGACAGATGGTCAGGTCCTCAAATCGAAGCCGCAGCCAGCACCGGCCGGGACCGGCCGGCGGGCGCCGGCTGAGCATCCATGACAGTCCCGACCGGGCCGGCAGCAGCCGCCCACCCTCTTCCCGAATCGCCGCGGCGGCCGCCAGCATCTGGCCCAGCAGAGGGGGCGCGAGGAACTGCGCCAGCGCGAGGTCGTCAGCCTGCGCGATCGCGCGCTCCAGGCCGTCTGCCAGCTGACGCAGCTGCTGGGTGGTCTGCATCTCGCCATCTTGCCTGGCCCGCCTGATCCTGCCCCAACCAAGATCAACCCGGTCTCTAGCTGCCATGCCCACCCACGCCCGATCCCAGTCGGGTGAGCTGCTCCGCCAGGGCAAAGCTGGCCGCGCGCATCCTGCGGTCGACCACCGCCATGGGAACCCGCCGGGCCTCGGCGACCTGCGCTGCGCCGGGGGCCCAGGGCATGCCCATCACCTCGATCCCCTCCCGGGCCAGCTCCTCGCGCAGCTCCTGCCACCCCGATTTCGCGTGCGCGACGGCCAGGCAGCCCCCCCGGGTGAGGGCCGAGTTCTGCTCGACAAAGGTCACCGTGCGGACGCAGCTGCGGCGCTGGCTCTCTCCAGGTCCGGTCGGGATCAGGGCCGCCGAGGCCTTCTCCAGCCAGAACCGCTGGATCACCGACTCCGGGCTGAGGCAACGGCCGAGGTCAACCACGATCACCCGGAATGCCGGCTGCAGCACGCGCTGGAAGAGATAGTCCAGATGCTCGCGCCCGACCGGAGCGGATCGGCGATCCCGGAGGGCTGCGAAGAGGCACTGGAAGTCGAGCGCCTGGGCCGTGAAGAGGTAGCTGTCCAGATTGGCGGCACCCTCACACAGTTCCGCCAGGTGGAGCACCAGCTGGTCCAGACGGGCAAGGGGAGCGAGGTCGTGCCCTGCGCGGCAACCCCCCAGGAGCAGGTCGAGGTCGGGGCTGGCCCAGTCCCCGTCGACCAGCAGCGCCCTGGCGGGGCTCTGCCGTCGCCCGAACGCCCAGGCGCAGTTGAGGGCCAGGGCGGATCCGCCGATTGCCCCCTTACCGCCCACGACCGCCACCACCAGGGGGTCAGGGCCAGGTGTCGGGGCACCCAATGTCGCCACCGCCAGGTCCTCACCCACGTGCTGGCGGAGCATCCCTGGACGCCGAGAACGAAGGGCTGTGGACACCCCGCGCCACAGCCCGAGCGGCCCCGCGGGCCCGACCACCATTCGGGCCGGCGCCGGTTCGGCGAGCAGGAGCAGCGGGTGGCGGGGAAGAGGCCGGTGGGGACGTGAAGTCGAGTTGTACCAGGTGAGGCGACCGCCCGGCTCGGGTGGCGGTGGTGGGGGGGTTCGGGTGCCGGCCTGCATCAGCAGGTCGCCCCCGCGGGACTTCCCGTCACAACCGGAGTCGCATAGCCATGAGCCAACCAGGCGGTGGCCTGAGCCTCGATCCGCAGCTGGGACCAGGGGCCGAGACCAAGCAGGGGCATCTGCCCGCTCCGCCAGACCAGGACCGCGATCCCCTGCTCCACGCCGATCACCCCCAGGAACCGCTGGCAGCGGGTACGCACGGCCAGCACACATCCCTGCGGTCGGCCGGCGAGCGGGCGCAGCGGGACCGAGGCCTCGGTCACGCAGCGGCCTGCGACTCCCGACAACTGGGCGGAGACCACGGAGGTGACCACCCCAGCGGCACCCCCGATGCCGTTGCCGCAGTCACCTCGACCGAGAGGGGCCTCGCACACGGCGAATTCGCCGGTGGTCTTGAGGAGGTTGACGTTCACGGCCTGTGATCCGGCCTCGGCCGCGGCCTGTGCGGTGGCGACCAGCTGAGCGTGATCCAGGAGCAGGACTCCACCATCCACCGCCAGGGCGGTGACCGGGAGCAGAAGCAGCGGCAGCAGCAGCGCGAACAGGGGCAGGAGCTGGCCCGTCTGGCAGGCCCTCGGGCGCTCAGCAATCATCGCCGGTCGGATCCTGCGCGGGATCGCGGCTTCGAAACGGGTCGATCTTCTGAACCGAAGAGGCGCTGAGGCGAGGCGACATCCAGTTCCCCACGACGGGGATCCAATCGAGGTTGGGACGGTAGGCGATCACCACCTCCACATCTCCGTCCGTCAACCCGGCCCGGTCGGGCGGGCCACCGATCCGGCAGAAGCTGTCCAGGGCAGCGCCGTATCCGAACCAGATGTCGGAAGAGCCGCCGCCCAGGGCGGTCGGCATGGCGAGTTTGTCGGGGACGGGGCCGACACAGTGCCCGCCATTCAGCTGCCGGATCGGGCCAGCGAGCAGACCGGAGCTCTCCTGCTCCACCACCTGGAGCTCTTGGGTCGCCTCCTGGCAGGCGCGCTGAGAGTCGATGGCGCGGGCTGCCACCAGCGCGGCTGCGGAGCTGGCGGTCTCCAGGGCCATCTGCGTTCGCGCCAGCTGCACGACAGCCACCGAACCCAGCCCCAGGAGAAGGGTCAGGGGCAGCACCAGCGCCAGCTCCAGCATCGCCTGGCCAGTAGCCCACTCGCGCGGCCCGCCTATGAGAAGGCCTCCACCGCCAATCGGAGCCGGCTCCCGACCGGGATCGTCCCCGGACCGGCGGAGCCGACCCAGGGGACGATGGCCCTGAGCCCACCGGCCACCCACACATCCACCGCGCGAGGCGGCCAGGAGGTGTAGGCGGCGCAGATGACCAGCCGGCCGGCGACGGCGGGGCCATGGCAAGCGGCCATGCCAGCCGCCACCCCAAAGCAGCGCGTCTCATGACAGTTGGGGTTCTGGGGACCGTCCAGGTCGCTGGGGATGGGGCCGAAGGCGAAGGTGGAACCGGCACCGCTGGGGACCTGGTCACAGGGTTCCTCGGTCCCGGGCTGCGGCACGCCGGCCCGATAGCGCACACAGTAGAGCGACTTCCAGCAGCCGGTGCCCGCCTGCTGACAGACGCCGACGGTCGCCATTCCCGCCACCTCGGACGAGAGCGCGGACCGCGCCGCCAGCACTCCGCTCATGAGGGTCCCTGCCGGGTTGGCGCTGAGCAACGCCCCGGAGGCCACCCTCGCGCCCGCGAGGGTGGCCGTCTGGACCCCCTCCTCCGCGAGCGCGGTGAGGCCGAGCTGGACCGCCCCCAGGGTCGCCAGCAGAAAGACCGTGACCCCCAGGGCCATCTCGACCATGGACTGCCCCGCCTGCCGCCGCCTCAAGACAGCGCCCCTGACAAACGTTCCAGCGCCGGGTAGAGCACGATGACCACGAAGGGGAGCAGGATGCAGGTGGCAACCGGCAGCAGCATCGTGACCAGGGCCCGGCGCCCCCGGGCGGTGAGGTCGTCGCGCTGGCGGTCACGGAGTCCGCGGGCCAGCCTCCCCAGTGGAGCCGACGAGGAGATCCCCTCCTGACGCTGGAGTCTGACCACGGCGGCGAGCGCGGCCAGAGCCGGGGTGGCGAGCTCGTCTGCAGCCCGTTCCAGCTGGACGTCCAGGGGCGGGGTGCCGGGAGCGGCCGACCCTGCCAGACAGGCGCGGAGCACCTGAGCCGCCTCGCCCCGGACCCGGCTCACCACCAGCTCCATCGCCCGGCGGGAACTGACGCCGCCGCCGCTCTGCTCCAGGGACATGAGGTCCACCAGGATCGGGATCTGCGCGGCGATCGCGGCCCGGCGCCGTGCCCCGGCGCGGAGCAAGCGCGACAGGTCGAGCAGCCCCGGCGCGAGACCCGCCAGGAGCATCACCGACCAGGGGACGAGTCCCAGTATGACCGGGGCGGTGAGGAGGCATGCCACCAGGGCGAAGACCAGCACCCAGCCCGCGATCACCTCGTCGGGCTGGTTCTCCCGGCCGGCGGCTCGCAGCCTGACCGAGAGCCAGGCGGCCGCGCTTGGAGGAACCGCGACGCCGACGGCCCGGCCAAGGGCCGCGGTCAGCGCCCCCAGGGGCCCCCGGGGCCCAACCGCGGCTGGCGTCATGCGGGTGGACGCCCGAGTGTCGAGCCAGTCATCCAGCCTCCGGCGGTGCGGCCAGCCCGCGAATATGGCCACGGTGGCGAGCCCCAGCAGCGCCGCCCCCGCCACCCCATAGAGGAGCGGGACGGCCGGCATCGCATTCGGCAGCATCAGACCGGCACCAGGCGGGGTCACGAAGTTCTCCGAGCCGCTGCCAGCTCCGAGCTGGCGCCGTCCTCGACCGTGTTCGCTCCCCCTTCCGGGGCGGGAACTATCTGGTCGAGGTCGTTGAGCCTCAGGATCCTGGTCATCCATAGGTATCCGACCACGATGAGCGCCAGCAGGCCACCGAGGACCAGCTGGCCGCCGAGCGAGTGATAGGGCTGCAGATAGGCGGGATTCACCACCCTCAGCACGGCGATCAGCAGCAACGGCATGAGCGCGATCACCAGCGCCCCCAGCCGCCCCTGGGCCTGCTCCGCGCGCATCTGGTCCTCGGCGGCCTGGATCTGATGGGCGGCGCGCGCAAGCTCATCCAGCAGCGGGGCGATCCGCCCCCCCGAGCGCCCACCCACCGTCAGCGTCGTGGCGATCAGGGTGAAGAGGGGCTGTCGCATCCGGAGGTCGGCCTCCAGCAGCGCCCGCTCAAGTGAGACCTGCTGCGACCTCGCCACCACCAGCGCGAGCTCAGGCCGGAGGTCCACCGGTCCGCTCTCAGCGAGCGCCTTGAGCGCCTGGCGCACGCCGTGGCCGGCGGGGAGCAGCTGTGCCAGCAGGTCGACCGCCGCCACCAGCTGGTCTCGGACGCGGGCACGCGCGACCGCCCGGCGCCAGCCCTCGAGCGCCTGCTCCATCACGGCGCCGAGCCCGGCCATGATCAGAGCGGGGATCGGAAGGCCGAGGATCGCCCAGGCCGCCAAACCCACCGCGGCAGCGGCCAAGAGACTGGGCCCGCCCGCCGCCGCCAGGTCGCGCGCCGCCGGCAGGTACCACCTCCGGGGTGCCCGGGCGGCGGGGGCATCGACATCGGGGGCTCCGATGTTCCAGATCATCAGGGCGGCCGCCAGCGCCGCCACCACGGCCAGCAACACCAGCAGGATCGCGACGGAGACGCTCGTCATCACACACTCGGAGAGTCGAGCAGCCGGCCCAGCAGGCTGTTGACCGCGATCCCGGCTCCGTCGAGTTTGTCCTGGATCTTGGGTGGCAGGTCGTCGAGCCGGGTCAGATCCCACGCCCAGGTGCCGCGCGCCCGCTGGTAGTGGCACACGCTCTCGAGCAGCGGCAGATCACCCTCGACCTGTCCGGTGACCAATCCCACCGCCTGGATCACGCGCTGGTCGACGCCGTCCGGCCGCCGCATCCGTCCCAGATGGATCACCAGATCCACCTTGGCGGCCAGCTCGCGGGCGATGGCGCTGGGGTCGGCCCGCGCCTGGGCTGGATGACGGCGGATCAGCCCCGCCAAGCGCAGCAGCGCGTCGCGCGCGCTGTTCGCATGCAGGGTGGTGCCGCTCCCATCGTGGCCCGTCCCCATGGCGTCCACCACGTCGAGCGCCTCAGCGCCGCGGCACTCGCCAACAAAGATCCGGTCCGGGCGCTGGCGCAGCGCGTTGCGGACCAGCTGCTGGATGGTGACCTCCCCGCGGCCCTCAGTGTTGGCATCGCGCGCCTCCAGGGAGATCGTGTTCTTGCGCCCTCCCTGAGCGGTGCGGAGATGCAGCTCGCGCTGGTCCTCGATGGTGATGACCCGCTCCCACGCCGGCACCTCGCCGATGAGCAGGCGCAGCAGCGTGGTCTTGCCGGAGCCGGTGCTGCCGGAGACGATCACGTTGAACCGGGCCCGCACCGCCGCCTGGAGCAGCGGTATCAGCTCCCAGGGCAGGGTCGCCACCTGGGCCAGGTCAGCCAGCCGACCGAAGCGGGCGAGCTGGTGGCGGCGGATGGTGACCGCCATGGGCGTCGCCACCGGGGGCAGGACGGCGTTGAGACGGGAGCCGTCCTCCATGGTGGCGGTGACCATCGGACTGGCCCGGTCCAGATGCGCGGAGCCCGAGCCCAACAGGCGCTGGACCGTGGCCAACAGGGCCTCCTCGCTCTCGAAGTGGATGCTGGAGGTCTGCTGGCTCCCGTCCCTGACCACCAGCACCTCGTCCGGGCCGTTGACGATCACCTCCTCAACCAGGGGGTCGGCCAGCAATTCCGCCAGCGGGCCGAGCGGCGAGACCTGAGCCAGCAGACGCCGACGCACCTCCTCGTATCCCTGCGCGGTCAGGATCGGACGCCGCCGATGGGGGGCGACCGAGTGGTAGTTGCGGATCTCGCCCTGCACCAACTCTGCGATCCAGCTGCGATCGTCTGGCTTGAGTTCGGTGTCGGAGCGCCGCTCCAGCTCGGCGGCGACCCTCGCCCGCAACGCGGTCAGCAGCTCGCCCTCCACCGCACTGAGGGCGTCCAGCCCCGGCTCGGGCAGATCGGGGGCGGTCACGCTCACGAGCTCGCTCCGGTCCGCTCCATCACCCCGGTGGGTGCCCTGCGGCTCAGGTCCGAAGCGGACCTCACCTCGGTCTCCACGGCCAGGTGCGCCAGCACCGCCTTGGCAGCCGCTCGCAGCGGGGCCCGCAGCTGCCCCTCCGCAACCGCCGGCCGCTGCGCCGCTTCGGCTCTCAGGGAGGCCAGGCGGTTGAAGGGGATGGTGGCGACCAGAGGCATCCCGTAGCGACGCAGGAACGCCGATTCCGAGGTCGCCAGGGTGCCCGGGCCCGCGCCATTGAGAATCGCCAGGTTAGGTTTGGCGCGCAGCGGATTGGCCAGGGGGGACCGCACCACCCGATCAAAGAGATCCACCCCGACCGGAGTGGGCGCGACCACCCAGCAGAGGGCCTGACATCGCAGCGCATGGGCCGCGGTCAGATGGGACCCCAGCGGCCCCAGGTCGACGACGATCAGCTCATGGTCCTCGCTGAGCAGGGTGGTCACGGCGTCGAACACCTCGGGCGCGACCGCGCCGGCTCCCGCCGGCTCAAACGCGCCGCCGAGGACATCCAGCGGGCCGCTCCTCTGCAGGTGCCGCTCCACGAGCTGACGGTCGAGGGGGCGCACGCTCGCCTCGTGCGCGAGGTAGGCCAGCGATCTGTCCTCCTTCAGGTTGAGGCGCACCGCCACGGTGCCGAGCCCCCCACCGGCTTCGATCAGCGCCACCCTGAACCCGTTGGCAGCCAGCGCCCAGGCGACGTTCAGGCTGACGAACGTCGTCCCAGGTGACCCGCCCGCTCCGAGCACGCCCAGGGCCCGAGGTGGTCGGGGCCCGAGAGCGTTGGGGTCGAGGGAGTCGACTGGGTGGGACCTCTCCTGCACCCGCCGCAGGCGTCCTGGGAAGGCCATCAGGATCCCGAAGTCGCCAGGGGGGGCCGGCATGCTCCTTCTCGGCCCGAGCCCGCAATCGCCTGCAGCGCTCCCTGGGGGCTGGAGACCGAGCTCTCTGAACCAGGGCATGCGGGGCCGTTGGCGGCAACCGCCCAGATCGCCTGGGTGGTGTCGAGCAGGAGCCACGGGGCCACCTGCGTCGGCGAGACGGTGATGGTTATCTGGTGGGCTGGATAGTTGACCGCCACCACCCGGATCGACTGGGCCAACGGCATCACGCAACCGGCGGTGGACGCGCCTCCACAGAGATTTGAGCTCGGCGACGCGCCTGGCCCGGACACCGCCAGCAGATCCACCAGGCTCCCCGGCTGGAGATCGTTGGGCATGAATGCCAACGTCAGGGTGACCTCCCGCTGGCCGGCCGCTGCGCCCATCTCCAGATCGCTGCGCAGGATGACGGTCCCCGCGGGGATGTCGACCAACGCGATCGCTCCCTGGACCGACGAGAAGTCATGTTCGGGAATGGTGTCGGCAAGCGCGCTCGGCTGCATGTGGACCAGCGCTCCCCCGGCGGCCAGATCATAGGTGTTGGCCTGGAGGGCGGTCCCTGCCGGGAGGTTGCGGGCCGCGACCAGGACTCGCTGTTCCCCGGTTTGAAGCTGAACCGCGATCAGGAGGAAGGCGGTCAGCGCGGCGCAGAAGGTGATCAGCCCCACGGCCAATGCCATCTTCCGCCTCACCGCTCCGCCTCCCTCATCGCGGCAGCCCCTCCCCCCGGGGCACCACCGGCGCCCACGCACCGGTGCATGGGATTTTGCTCCACCTGGCCGACGGATGGGAACCCATCCCGGTGTTACGCATCCGTAACATCGACGGCCAAGCGCGCCCCTCAACGGCGGTCCGAAGTTCAGGCCGCACCGCGCAACTCCCGCGCGTCACTGCATCGACGCAGCTTGGCCATGCCGCGCTTGTAGAGACCCCGCACCCTCTCCTTGGGCACACCCCAATCGCGCGCGATCTGCTCGGTGCTCTTACCCTCAAGTACGTGGGCACGCACGACTTCCGCCTGGCCCGGCGTCAGGTGGCTCAGGACCCGAGCCACCGTCTCGCGCTGCACCAGACCCAGGCTGGGGTCCGACCCCTGGTCCGCGAGCGCCCGGTGTCGGGGGTTGACGTCCAGCAGCAGCTCCAGCGGCATGCCCGCGTGGCGCTGCCGGACCAGGTCCGCCTCCCAGCGGTGGTGCCAACGATGGAAGGCGATGCTGCGGAGCCAGGCGCGCAGCACGGCCTCACGCTCCCCCTGGAACGAGTGCAGCCTGGTGAGCGCGGTGACGAACACGTCCTGGACCAGGTCAGCCCGGTCTTCCGGGGGCCGCCGCCGGAAGCATCGTTCGACGTCGTCCTTGAAGGTCTGGAACATCCACTCCACCGCGTCCGGTCGGCCCTGCCGCAGCGCCACCACCCTGGCCACGAACTCGTCCTCGCTCAACCCACTTCCTCCCGGCGGGGCCCTGCAAGGCCCCTTCGCCAAGAGTCTTGGCCCGCGAGAACTCACTTCCGGCCCCGAATCAGCCGATGGACCGCTCCCAAACCACCCGGTCTTTGCACCGTTTGTGTCGGGACCTGTCAGGGCGTAGGCTTAAGGCTGGAGGGGCGATGGAAGCCGAGCGTGCGCGCGTGCTGGTGGTCGATGACGACCCCCTGACCCTGGGGGCGGTCGTAGACATGCTCAAACCCGATGGCTATCGTCTGGAGGAGGCCAGGAGCGGCCGCCAGGCGTTGGCGCAGATGGCGAGGTTCAAGCCCGACTGCGTGATCCTCGACTACGCCATGCCGGGAATGAGCGGCCTCGAGGTGCTGCGGGCGCTGCGGGATTCCGGGGATGAGACCCCGGTCGTCATGCTCAGCGCCAAGGACGACTCGTTCGACCGGGCGGCGGGCTACAGCAGCGGCGCCGATGTCTACGTGGGCAAGTCGGAGGACCCCAGCGTGCTGCGTGCCGCGGTCGCGAGGTTGCTGCGGCGGCGCCAGGAGGCGCCCAGCCGGATCGAGGTCGGGGGACTGGTCCTCGACCGCGCCACCTGGACCTGCCTGGTCGACGGGCGGGCCATCCCCCTGCCCCCGCGCGCCTTCAACCTGCTGGTGGCGCTCGCGGGCCAGCCGGGCGCGGTGTGGCGCAAGGAGCAGCTGGTCTACCGCGTATGGGGTGTGAGCTCGGACGTGTACAACCGCGCGGTCGACAACGCGATCGTCGAGTTGCGCAAGTTGCTGGGCGACAGCAGCCAGCATCCCCGCTTCATCCACACGGTGCGGGGGGTGGGCTACAAGTTCGATCCCCGGCCGTGAGCCCGGGCTGGCACGGCGGGCGCCAGGTTGCGCCGGTGCGCACTCCGGACTTCGCCAGCGACATCATCTGGCAGATGAGCCAACCGCTGGCCGTGTTGGATCATTCGGGCCACCTGGAGTTCGCCAACCCAGCGCTGCTGGATCGGGGGCTCGTCAGGGCCATATTCGATACCCGCGGCTTTCTGGTGGACCGCCAGATCGATCTGCTGCGCCAGGAGGTGCTGAGGCACTCCCGGGGGCCGGAGCTCAAGGTGCGCGCCGTGCACTCCGACCAGGCCGGCGGCCTCGCGGAGGTCTTCGAACTCACCCAGGTCCCCGGCTGGACCGCTGTCGTGTTCCCCGCCTCGGAACCGCCTCCAGGCAAGACGTCGGAGCTGCCGAGTGCCCCGCTGATGTTGCACGAGCTGCGCTCGCCAATGCTGGCCGTGAGCCAAGCCCTTGACCGCCTCACCCAGGCCCTTGGGCGAGATGAAGCCGACCTCAGGGCTGCGGTCTCCGCCCAGTCCCGAGCTGTGGCCCGGCTCCTCTCCGTGCTTGCCGGCCTGTCAGATCTGGTCAGGGCCGGTGAGCTTCTCGGCGGACCAGCACCGGCGGCCTCGGTCAGCCTGCGCGAGGTCGCTCGCGAGGTCCATGAGACGTTCGAACTGCTCGCCGGGGCAACCGGCCACGAGCTGGTGCTGGTGGAAGACGGTGACCCCGCCGTGATTCGCGGTGAGCGTGCGCTACTCGCCCGGGCCGTCGCCAACCTGGTTGACAACGCCCTCAAATATTCTCCCGCTCCCGGCCCAGTGCGGCTGGTCATCGCCAGGCGCGGATCCCTCGCCGTGGTCGAGGTCTGGGATCGCGGCGCGGGGGTCGCCCCCGCGGACCGCGCCAGGATCTTCGATCCGTTCGTCCGGCTGGACCCGGGACCGGGCCCCGCGAGCACCGGGAGCGGGCTCGGCCTGGCCGTCGTCCAGAGCGTGGTCAGGGGTCACGGGGGAAGTCTCTCCGTCGAGTGGGACCCGGAGCGGGGGAACGTGTTCCGCATGAGCTTCCTGATCTCCCCAAGTCTCGGCCGGCAAGCCGAGGGGATAAGCCCAACCGCGCTAAACTCTTGGTCCGGCCCGCATGGCTCAATTGGTTAGAGCAGGGGACTCTTAATCCCAAGGTTCCAGGTTCGAGTCCTGGTGCGGGCACCACATTGCGAACTCCAGGTGCTACCCTCTGGCAGTGCGCGACGTCCCAGCGGATGCGGTTGACAGCAGTTTTGACAGCAGCCAAGAGCGGCGCCGGGAGGCATCGCGCGCAGGGCCACGGACGCGAGCCCGACGCCGGGGCAATCGAGAGGGGAGCATCTACCAGCGCAGCGATGGAAGGTGGGTGGCTTCCGTGTCCGAGGCGTCGGGCCGTCGTGTGTACCGGTACGCTCGCACCCGGGTCGAGGCTGCGGCCAAGCTGGCGTCCGCGCTGAAGTCCGTCCAGGAGAGCAATCCCCTACCGCCGGAGAGGGAAACGGTCGCCACCTACCTCGCGAGCTGGCTCGACGTCAGCGCCAAAC
>JAKAVU010000049.1 GCA_021817185.1 bacterium | reverse complement strand
TGATCCCTCTCGTCGAGGCGGGGGTAGGGGCCAAGGAGCTAGCACTTCTCAACGGCCTCGAGTACGTCCTGTTTGATCCCCAGAGCCCCCAGGCAGCCCTCGCCGCAATGACCAACCAGGTCCAGCGCCTGCTGGAGGGGCGCGCCCAGACCCAGCGGCAAGCGGCGCAGCCGGTACCCGTTCCGGCCTGGGTCGGCGGCGCCCAGGCAGTTGCTGTTCCAACACCATCCGATGACGTTTACCGGGAGCTTGTCGTTGCGCTGGCATTGGTCGGCGCCCTGCTGATCATAGCCATCCTGAGTTCGCAAAGCTGACCTCAGTGAGCGAGCTCCGGCCACCTCCTCCACTCGCTCCCCGGCAGCATCCACTTTGATGCCTCGGACGGCACCTTGTTCCCGTACCTGAACATTGCTTCACCTCCATCTGTTGGAGCCAAGCTCTCACAAGGGCGGGTCCGTTTTGGGGGTACAGGTCAACTGGACCGACTTCCGGGGTCCCCACAGAGGGACCTGGAACTCGCCTTCCAGAGCTTGTGCGCTCTCCCCCTCAGCCCCTGAGCGAGCCTGAGGCTGGCAAGGAAAGGGACAGGTCAACGCGATACGAGCGCATCCCGCTCCGGTCCGCCGATACACCCCAGACCGTCCATCGACGCCCTTGAAGGTGCATGTCCCCACCTCTTGCCCGCCGCGGCGAAGTCGCGTTGTACCGGGCACGGCCTCGCTGCTAGCCGGCCATAAGTCCCCCGGTTTTAGAGCGCTACTGAAAAATTGAGCTTAGGGGTCGAGACGGTCCCGACTTTCCACAAACCTCTACCCCACTACCCATATCGGGCTTGTCCACGCGCGCTCGCCGTCACATCGGACCACCTTCGCGAAGTAGCTCACACTGTCACCGGGAGAATACATCGGATCACGCCACTCAATGTCTACATTCACGACTGGTCCTGTAAGTATGCGATCGACCATCCAACCGTTGCGGTAGATCGCGACCTCCTGAAACGGGAGGAAGCTCCCCGCACACACCCTCAGCGTCGGAGCTCGGGACATCGTGCGACCTTTGACCACACTACCCATCAGGTGGCCCTCCATCTCTGTGCAGGCCACAATATTCTCTCCCGTGCTTGCGAAGCAGCGGCGTGCACTGAGCGCGTCGAAGACCTCCTCGCGGCTCGGACACCCAACTAGTACCCCGACTTCGCCGCTACCGAGGTAGTGGAACATGTGGTTACGGGCCTCCGTGCCTTGTGAAGTCCCAGGGTGCCCATCGTGGCTGTCAGAGCTAGCGATGAAGCCAACGTGGTATCCAGCTCGGATTGAATGGATAAACGCCAGCTCCCGGACGCGGCTCGTAAGCATGGACACAGGCTCCCCGTGCTCGAGTGAGTCGCCCCAACAAGAGTAAATCTCCGCAACGAGGTCGTACCGTTCGTCGTAGAAATGACAGAGCGACAGCGGAAACTGCTTCGCCGACATGTGGTGAGGCACCGTCATGAATGTAGCGCCCGAGGCCCGAAGTCCTGACCAGAGATCAGCAGGCGTCGGTTGCCCGTCAAGCACCGTGTTCTGCAGAAGGTTAGGGTCGGCAGAGTAGGACCACGGTCCAGGCTCCGACCGGAAATACACGTTGCGATGTCCGTAAGACGGCGACGTCCACTCATAGCCATGCAGGGTTAAGAACGATCCGTCGCTTGTACAGTAACGCTCAGTTAGCTCGTTAAGATGCTTCCAATCATCCCCAGATAGCTGCCAGTCATGCTCAGAGAGGCAGAAAAAGTCAAGCCCTGCGATATCCCTTGCGTGCCTAAACAGACTCTCACGACTTCCCACCCCACATGGCGCACTCGCGCCGACGCCCTGTGGCTGCCCGCCGATAAGGAAGCTCTCCCCAGAGTGGTTGTGTAGGTCGCCGAACAGCACAGTCTGGCCGAACTGTTTCGGCCGATCGGGGGCGCGCAGCGCTCGCTCCAGTCCCGGCGTAATTACATCCGCCCACCCCGGTTCCGGCGTGCGTCCCACCCGTACCCAGTTCATGGAAGGCAGCCTGTTCGTAGCATCGATGCGAAGCTCTAGTGGACGGCGCAAGTCGTGACGCTCGACGGGCAGGCACAGGAACATGAAGCCGTCCACGAAGCTTGTCTCCTCACGGATGTGCTCGTCCAGCGTAAAGGAGGTCCCGAAACTCGCAGTCTGCACCCTCTGCACGTCGTAGTACAAAGTGCAGTCCCGCTCTACCCACCGCCGACTCCGCTTCGTCAACGTGAAGGACACAAGGTGGTCACCGTTAAGGGAAATGTCAAACGTCCCGCTAGGCTGGGGGAAAGGTGCCCCGTTTCCCATGGCGCACTCGAACACGAACACCGCCAGCGTCGAGCCGCCTTCGCCATCGAGCGGTTTGGCCTCCCACGTAAAGTGCTCCCTTCCGAGCTGGCGCGCAAGGCACGCCTCATAGACCCGAGAGACAGATTCGATCAGCAGTCCACTGTAGCGATGCGCGCTGTCCACGTCGAGAAACCGCAGGACACCTTGGAGAACAGCCACTCCTCTTGCCATAAACACCGCTTGAATCTCGTCGGAACGGATTCGCCGGAGAGCGCCCTGCTCGCTATCTCTGATCCAGACGTGGTCGGCACCTTCGTCGCTGACAAATAGGGACTCGTAACTCACGCAAGCCTCTCCCAAGTGATCACCGCTCTGTTGCCAAAGCAAACATAACTAGAGCCACATGGCCGCCGCCGCACGAACCGACACAAGACCGACACGCTGCTGGCACTTGGTCCTTCACTTCATTTCGGATTAGTACCAACTTGACCTTCGACTATTGTACAGCCCGAAGTCCTCATGAGCGGGTGACATGAGACAACCGAGGGTCACTTGTAGCTCTACTTCAGCGCCACAGCATTGGCAGGAGAGCCAATCCCCCCATTCAAGTATAGCGGCGCGCTTACGACCAAGCACGCGGCTATCCCGTCCGCGGCGCAGTCGGCGGCCAACATGTCAAGGTCCCACAGCTCCCCCAATGCCAAGCCCATTTGGCCGATCAGCACCCGATGAAGAAACCCGAAGACCCCGGCCGTTGGATCCGGCGGCCAGACTTCGACGGCAAAGTTGTCGGCCGCCACCGCGCTAACACCGGCATCCCAGAGGTAACGCACCAACGCCTCATCGTGGTCCAAGCCGGGACTGGTGAGCGACGCAGGCAAGCTAGAACGGGCCTTGGTGCTCAGACTACGGTACCATCCGAGGAAGCCCGTGCGAAGCAGCAGGATGTCCCCGTGCTTGAACTCCAGACCAGCCCGGCGCCGAGCCAACTCAAGGTCCTCAACACCCAACCCCTCTGCCAACCCGGGGTCGAACGCGCGACCAACCTCGGTCCGCGCACGGGCTACATCTAGAACCAGCCCCCGACCCACGATGCCGCGCCGAGCCCAGTGCTCAATTGTGTTCCGTCGCCCGGCAAGTACGTCCGCCGCGGTCGCGCCATTGTAGAACCGGCCTACGCGATACCCCACATGGCCCAACGAGTCCCACTGGCTCGACACTTGGGGGTAGATGTTGTCTACCACGTCATCGAAAGCTCCTCCACCCCGATCAATCACACTGTGACGAAGGACGCCACGACCCGGCGCCAACGGGGGCACAAACTCGTCCAGCGGGGCGTTCAACACAAATACTGAGCCTTTCCTGACCAGGCGAGCCGCACCGACAACGGCCTCCGCACTCTGTAAATTGATGGTCCCAAGAGAATCGTCCCGCCCAAACACCCCCCACGCGGACTTGCCACCAGCCTCGGCTGATGGCAACTCGTCGTACATCGGAAGGTTCATGAACGTTCCCGGCCGCACATCCGAGGAAGGCGCGGTGCGCTCGCCGAGCCTCCGTCTAGACATCACTGGCGTCCCGAACAAGGAAACCTGAAGCTACCTGATCGACGGTACTCCCTTTCGCCACAGCTACCACACTTCCCGCCCGCACACAGCCCAACCAATGACAACTCCTGCCGTCAGTCCTCCCTGCATAAGCCGGCAAACCTCCCTTGAATGCGAAGGCGAGAGCACGGTCCCTTTTTCCATCTCCGCTGCTCATCCCACGGTCCGCATGGAGCCCCGCTCCGACCCGCCACTATTCGGCTCAATTACAACCCCCAGTTCCAGCCGAAAAACCGCATCACGCCAACCGGCAGTATCCACCCTCGTGTCGCACAGCGTAACAAACAAAAAGGTGCCACCAGAACTCATGAATCATTTCGCGTACAGAGTGACATCAGCACGAACAGCACTCGTCCCACTCACGCGTTGGGCCAGCGGGCTCTTCGTCCAGCACCGTGCCCCCAATAAGCGACAGTGGCCGCCAGACTTCGCCCATCTTCGCACTCGCTCAACTCGTCATCCTCATTCAGCTCGACTCACTGCGCGCTGGGCCGCCATGTCCAATTCTATGTCCTCCAACGTTCTGCCGCGCGTCTGAATGGGCCGGAGCACACCAAGGGCGACCACTCCCGTCAGCATAATGCCAACGAACACCAGCATTGTGTTGCGCCACCCCAGGCTAATGGCAATTACGGGATACCATAAAACTACGGCGAGACCGCCAAACTTCCCGCAGGCACCCGATATTCCTTCGGCAGAACCCCGAAGCAGCGTCGGGAAGAACTCAACGGACCATGGCCACAATGCTACTGTCATCGTCTGGATAGGAAGAGCTGACAAAACAAGCAGGGCGAATATAACGAGGGGTTCCTTTGGACTCACAAACGCCAGCACGACTGTCAGGACCGTCGCAAGCGCCCAGGTCCAGAACATGACTGCTCGTCGGTCCACACGGTCGATGTACACGGCCGAACCCACGGACACCGCCGTCAGCGACCCGAAGAACCCCGCCGTCAATAGCAAGGGGGCCACCTTGCCTGCCACACCGAAAGCGTGCAACACTGAGGGCGTGTACACCACGAACGCCGCAACGCGAATAGTCCCAAGAAACCAGAACAATGAGGCTAGAAAGAGTGGCACACGATAAGGCTGCGCGAACAGGCTAACATACCCCCGCCCGCTCCGCCTGGGCCCGGATGCTGCGCCTACGCACGCATCGTCGTGCTCCCGCACACCTAATACCCCCACTCCACTGCCGACGCCTGCCCCGATCCGCTGTTTCGACTGGGCCATTGCCGCAGCCCACAGTGGACTCTCGGACACCCAGATACGAAGAATGAGAACGACCACGGCTAGGATTGCGCCGACCCCAAACATTAGACGCCAAGCCGAAGTTCCGCCGAACAGAACAAATACTACTGATACGAGTGCCGCTAGCGCGGCCCCACCAAACCACCAGCCTTGAAGAAGCCCAGTGAAAAAGCCACGCCGGCCAGTACTACTCACCTCGGCAATGAGAGTGGAGCTGATTGGAAGATCCGCCCCGATAGCTAGTCCAATTACAAGCCTGCCTACAGTTAACATCAGAAACCCGTTGGCTGGCGCAAGTGCGCAGATCAAGCTGCCCCCAATAAAGAGGGCCAAGTCGCCCAGGAAGATATTTCGTCTGCCTACACGGTCGGCTACCCGACCAAAACTTATGGCCCCCGCCATCATACCCACAAAAGCGACGGAGGCTAGGAAGCCAGTTTGCCCCGGAGTCAGCTTCCAGGCTGGAACGAGAAACAGCAGCACGCCTCCGATGATGGTGAGATCGAAGCCGTCCAAGAATGCTCCTAGGCCAGCCACCACACTCGTGAAGACTTCGTTGTGCTTCAGTTCCACCGTTGTTGTGGTCATCTCTCCTTCTCCTCTCTCTTTGGCCGTTCTGCCTTGAGCCGCGAATGCTCAGGCACAAAACGTTCGGCCGATATCCAATTTTCCATCATCCGTGTGGGCACTGCCATCGCAGAAGTTACGCTGGCGCGTCTAGCCAGTTTGGATAATCCCTGCGCTCCCATGTGCCGATCGCAGCTTGGTCGACGAAGATGGCCGCGAGCCCAGCCAGGCGGAGATAGCGGCTCGGCGACCTCGTGTGCGCAGCCATTCCTTTTGCTGGTCGTGGGAGGGGAGTTATCATCTCTTTACGAGCATGTCTCCCTCGAGCGCGGGAGTCACCTGTGTCGGGAAGGTGGCATCCGCAGAACACCTAGCCCAACCTACTGTGCACAAAGCCCCATTCGCTCCCCGGATCCACACATCCAGCACCACTTTTAGAAGGGTCCCTGCCGCTTCGACTTCGCTAACTACTGCTCCAACCTCCAGCGGTTCGAAAACCATCACTGGGCGAATGAACTTACACCGGATCCAGCCCTCTGTAAGCCACGCTTGCCCGAAGAAACGAGTCATCAGCTCCAGCAGTAGGCAGACCTGCTGTTGGCCCTGAACAATCGGAACGGCAAGTCCAGCCGCCCTCGCCGCGGCAAGGCTATTGTGAATGTTGACTACGTACTCGCCCACCCGGCTAAAGACGGAGGCTTGCTCTTGGGTGACAACTTTACGAAGTGGGGCAACAGGCATGCCAGCGCGCACGCCGTGGCCGGCAGTGTATATGTAAGGCAAGTCCGGATCATACTCGCCGGTCACCCGTCTATCACCGTGAGCTGGCGTAGTGCCGCTGCGCCCGACGACCGCACCTGGGTGCGTACGCAGTACTTCAATGCCGCGGTGGCGGAGAAGTACCGCCCCTGCCTCATCGGCGGCCTGAGCCTCCATAACCACGTACCCAAGGCCCCGTCGCTTGTAGCGTTTCACGTATGCACCCTTGAGGGTAGCGTGTGTACCTATTTGGACTGGTCTGTCGAACCACAACTGCTCCTCGGTATGAAGACCAACAACACGGCTCGGGGCATAGCGCGTCGTGAACAGTTGGAGTAAGTCATTGGTCAGAAGTCCCGCCTGGCCGACCCGGTGCCCAAAGGGGCTGGACCCGAAAGACCATGGGTGGTAGTCGTCAACTGTAAATGCATAGCGCTTGACCTTGTGGTCATCCACAAGTAGCGTGACCGGACCCAGGCACTCTGGGATTGCAAGGTTTTCAAAAATAGGATCTTTCAGCCCCTCCTCAAGTTCGTCAACGTCTCTGGCACGCCGCGGGTCGGTAAGATCTCGCCAGGGAATCCGGCCCACATCCTGCTTGGCTGTGATTGCGATAGAGTCATATGGCATGGTCATCTCGCAACCTTTCCAGCTCCGCGGGTGTGAGTCCAAGGATCCGTGAGTACACAGCGTCGTTGTGCTCACCAACACGTGGTGCAGGCATTCGGATCTGAGCCGGCGTTGCGCTCAACTTGATGGGCTGGTTCGGGAGCGGCACGTCCTGACCGGCACAGGGGTGGTACACGTTGACCATCAGGCCCCGAGTCTCGATCTGTCGGGAGTCCGTGACCTCGGGAACCGTCGCTGCTCGCCCGACCGGCACTCCTGCCTCTTTCAGTATCACATCCACCTCCCTGCAGGTCTTGTGGCTGACCCAGTCGGCCACAATGGCGTCGATCGCTTCGACATGCGCGAGGCGCTCCTGATGACCTCGAAATTTCGGGTCGATGGCCAGTTCCGGCCGCCCAATCGCATCAGCCAGACGGGGGAATAGTGGGTCAGAGCCAGCGTGGATGTACACATAGCCGTCGGCGGCCTTGTAGAGGTTTGCGGGGACTGTGATGGCATCGCGGTTCCCCGTACGCTTCGGAGCTGAGCCGAACAGCTTGTAGGCACTCGGCATTGTGCCAAGAACGCTGAACACGGAGTCAACCAGAGCGATGTCCACGTGCTGGCCCTCCCCAGTACTCGCCCGGGCCAGGAGAGCTGCCAGGGTGCCTACCGTTGCGTGCGCGGCCGCTGTGTAATCGGCCACGAAGGCTCCGCTGAGCATCGGCTCCAAGCCTTCGGGCCCAGTCTGACACATCAAGCCGGATGCCGCCTGAGCGATCGCATCGAACACCGCCCTGTCGACGTTGGGCCCCGTCTGACCCCACCCGGAGATGGATGTAAGGATCGTCGTCGGACTCATAGTGTGGAGATCCGGCCACCCGATCCCCATCTTGTCCAGTGTCCCCGGGCGGTAGTTCTCGATGACGACGTCGCACTCGGTTACCAGTCCCCGGAGGATGGGTCCGGCCGAGGGATGCCTCGTGTCAAGGGTGATCCCGAGTTTGTTGCGGTTGTATACCATGACGTAGAGGCTGTGACCGTTGACTAGTGGGGGGTACTCTCGCTCGTCGCCGCCGCCCGGGCGCTCCAAGCGGATTACTTCAGCTCCCAAATCACCCAGGTTCTGAGCACAGAGCGGCCCCGCGATAAACCTCGACAGGTCTAGGACGCGCACACCCTCAAGCGGCCCAGGCCTCAGCTGAGGCTCTGACTGTAGCATCTGCGTCACCGTCATCCCTCCTCAGCATCGTGGGGAAGGAAAAGAGGAAAGGTCCAGGCGTTGACGCCCCTGTCGATCGGAACATCGAGCAGAAATGGCACCCTCCTGGTGCCGAGTGCATCGGCGGCGCGCTCGGCCAACGTGTCAAGGTCGCCCACGCGCTCCGCGGGGACGCCAAGCCCAGCTGCCACGGTCGCATAGTCGCTGTCGCTGTAGTCGACACCCGTAGTGCGCCCTGAGTACTTCATCTGCTGCTCTTGCCTGATGTTCCCATAGCCACGGTCATTCAGTACAACAACGCAGACCGGCCCACCGATGCGCCCGAGCGTCTCCAACTCGGCCATTGTCATCCCGAGCGAGCCGTCGCCAACCAGTGCCAGGATTGGCCGGTCATGGTCAACCAGGGTTGCCGCGATGGCGGCTGGCAAGGCGAAGCCCATGTTCCCGAAGCCCACCGGCTTGAGGTAGGCGCCAAAGCCGCGGGTCTGCCAGCAGTAGCTCCACACCCCAACATTTCCCGCGTCAGCGATAAGGAGAGTGTCATCCGGTGCAGCCCCCCGCAGCGCCCGGATAACTTCGGGCGGTGATAGTCCAGCTCCGGCCGGCTGCTCACCGGCCCCCGGATTCGTTTCAGCCCACCACAACTCCCGGGCAGCTTGAAGAGCTACGATCCACCCACTTCGCTCCGATAGCACCTGGCTGGTTGAGTGGTCGACGTCAATGCGCTCCCGGTCCCGCCAGATCTCAAGGAGATCTTCAAGGACCGAACGGGCGTCACCGACCAAGCCCAAGGTGCTTGCGCTGTAGTACCTGCCAAGCGTCAGAGGGTCGATGTTGATCTGGATTACCTCAGGGAGCTGCAACCTCCACCGGCCAGTCGAAATCGCGTTCAGACCGTTGCCGATGGCGACAACCAGATCTGCTTCCGCAAGCACCCGGCTCGACAGAGCGGTCCCCATGCGGCTCTGGACTCCGAAGACCAAGGGGTGGGTCATCGGAACGGTGTCGATACCATTGAACGTTGTCACCACCGGGATGGACAGCGCCTCAGCTAGAGCCAATGCCGCTGGACCCGCCCCGGACCGGCTGACCCCGCTGCCCAGCCACAAGACCGGGTGCCTTGCAGCCACGATCCTCCCATACGCCTCATGAGTGAGGTCGACGTCAGCACGCGGCCGCTGACGCGCCCACCTCAACAAAGGGTGCGGCGCTGGAGGAGGCGAGAATTCCACCTCGCCCTCTATGGCATCACGGCTGAAGTCTAGGTGCGCCGGGCCTGGGTTCCCCGACATGGCCAGCAGGTAGCTCTCCTCGATCGCCTGCGGGATTGCTGCGGGACTGACCACCAATCTACTGCTCTTGGTGAGCGACGAGAACAGGGCAACGTGGTCGGCGTTCTGCGCGTCGTCCTTGCCGAGATCAACACTGTTGTTGTTGCAGGTGAGGACTAGCATCGGGCTAGAGTCACGGAGGGCCCCGCCAACGCCAGTCAGAAGGTTGGTAGCTCCGGGACCCGTGGTCGCAAGGCATACGCCCGGGGTTCGGGTCAGCCTTCCGTACGCGTCGGCCATCACGGCCGCCGCACCCTCGTGTCTCACGGTGACAAACTCCAGTCCGGGCTCTGCCCTGATAGCGTCGTTGATGGCGAGAGTCTGGCCGCCGGGCACCCCGAAGACGTACCGCACGCCCAGCGAACTCAAAAGTCTGGTCACCACCTCTCCACCCGTCATAGCGCCCAGCGAGTTCGGGGGGCGGGTCACCGCCTCGACTTCCGTCATACTCCCCATACTTGGTTAGTCCTCCCGTGGTCCAGATGACTAGACTGATTAGTGTGCATACCAGCCGGCCCGCTGTCAAGGCCCTGTCTCCTTCTTGTCCCCTTCTCATGGTGTCCAACCTGCGACTCCAGGCGTGTGGAACTCGGCGGCCTCCACGGCCCACAGCAGCTGCTAGAAAGATGGCCGATGCGAATCCGGGAGAGACATTGCCCCATGAGCGTCGCCCAAGGCACTGGCGGGCCGAACCACAGCGGCATGCTTGAGCCGTTGAACTCACGCGGCTTGCCCACCAGGGGCAACCGAACGTTTGCTCTAGTCCTGCCAGGAGAGAGTGGGCGTCAGCCCCCAGCGGGCGGCGCACGAAATGCCGTGGGCCGGAGGCGGCGACGGACTCCGACCCCTGGAGGGATGCAGGGAGCCCGCCGCCCATGTCCCCTCCTCGTGTCCCTACCCTCCTGGCCCGAGCTGGCTCTGATCCTGCAACGGCTCAGGCAGCGCACACGCCCTCGGACACCGGAGAGAGGGCTGATGGGGGACTGGCTGTCAGACTGGCCACCGCAACGGTGTACGACAGTCCTGTCGACCGGCGGGCAGGATCGGACCCGCTAAGGGGCACGGGTCAGGTGCAGATCGTGGGAACCGTGAAGCGACGCCAGAGCTGCGCCTCCCCATATGGCAGCATCTGCGCCAGCGCTCGCATACCGGCATACATCTCTCGATCTCCAATCCACGGCAACCGAGCGACTAATTCAGCGCGGATCAGACAGAAGGGACTGGGGTGCACCGCCTGATTAGGTACCAGCGCCTGAGAATCCGAAGGCGGATGCAGGGGACGGAGTCAACGTACGGGGAGTTCCGGCACCTGCGCCAACTCCGCGTTCAGCCAGTGCTGACACTGGTCAACACGAAGACGGTGTGAACCGGCACCCGCGAACGCTGCGGCCGGCTCACCGTCCCATCGCGCCAGCCTCGGGACACCGGCCATGCGCAGCCGGACAAGACTCCAGCGCTGATCGCTCTCTACACTGCCACCTATCGGCCATCCTTAAGCTCCGAATCGACAACAGGCTGGCGGCCGGGCCCGCCACTCGGAAAGTGTTCCGCAATGTCTGATCAGTCGCTCGGTCCCTTACTCCAATGCCGCTGCCGCATCCGCTTTCTCTCGACGCGAGATGAACTCGAGGCAACGACTAGGGCTGCGACTTCCCGGCGACGGACTCAGCACGAACCATGCGCGGTTTCAGAGCCGCGATGTCGACAGGTCTGGACACGAGGGCCGACCAGCCCAGAACGAGCGTACCTTACCCCCCAATACCGGCCTGTCTCTCCCGTGTCCGGTGTCTTTCACCCACCGCCTGTCCCCAACCACTGCTGCTGTCCGATTCATCAATGAAGGAACAATTTTGCGAAAGTCACAGGCGTTTACGATTGACAACGGCATGGCGGATCACCAGCTGAGTAGACCACGGGCGAGGAACGGGCAATGAGCCCACTCGCCTTGTACGAGGTGATCTACCGTGACCTTCAAGAACAGATCCGGGCCGGGGTGTTCAAGCCGGGTAGTCGTCTGCTTAGTGAAGCGGCACTCGCGGCCAACTACGGCGTAAGCCGCATGACAGTCCGTCAAGCACTGGACCAGTTGGCAGTTGATCGTGTCGTGATCCGCCGGAAGGGGTCGGGTACTTATGTCAGCGAGAGTCACCAGACCGTCCGCCACCTGAGCCGACTCGCACCATTCCATGCCGAGATGGGGCTGTCTGCTAACGAGGTCACCACTGAGATCCGGATCCAGGCCGCCACGCGGCCGCCTGCGGCGACGAGAGAAGCGCTTGGCCTCCGGGCAGGTGAGCTTGGAGTCCGTGTTCTCCGACTCCGGCTCATCCGGGGTGAACCTGCAGCCCTACAGGATTCCTGGCTGCCCTACAAGTTAGTCCCGGGCCTTGCCCATGAGCCCCTCCTCGGTGGATCGCTCTAT
>JAKAVU010000048.1 GCA_021817185.1 bacterium | reverse complement strand
TGCGGTCCACTTCGATTCACCCGGGTCGGCGTCGGAACGTGTGCGGCAGCGAAGCCGCACGCCGGCGGGGCACCGAGGTTAGCGGCTGACTGGATTCCAATGTGGGATGGCGGCCATGTTGGGCCTTGGTGGCCAGGCGGAGCACGGAGGCGGAGTTGGGGAAGATCCCCACCAGCTTGACAGGAGGGTGCTCGGAGCTCAACCCAGATCGGCGGCGCAGCGCGGTTGGAGCGAGTTGCTTGCGATTCTGCTCCCACGACGAGGTTTGGTGCGCGGCGTACAGCATGCCTGCAAGAAAGGCCTCTGACGAGGGGCACGTGGTTTCAACTCGCGCTGGTCCGAACGACACGGAGTCGCGCCGCGATCTCCTCGACTTCCACGGTGCCCTGAGCAGCGTCCATGACCAGGTCGAAGGCTGCGTCGTCATCGAGATCCGGGGTCTGGTCGTTCAAATCCAGAAAGACCACCGTCGCTAGCCAGGCCAGGCGCTTGTTGCCGTCGACCAAGGCGTGATTCCGGGCGATCGAATGGAGCAGCGCCGCCGCTTTGAGATCGAGGCTTGGGTAGGCGTTCTCTCCGAAGGCGTTGGACCGCGGCCGGGCAGCCGCTGAGTCAAGGAGGCCCAGATCGCGAACAGGTCCGGCCCCTAGAGCTCGGGTCAGCCCCAGCAGGTCCTCGAGGTCCAGGTACTCGACATCGGTCACACGCGGCCTAACCGCTCGATGACGTCTTCCCAGCGGCTTGCTAGTCTCTCTGTGCTGGCTCCCACACGGGCACGGTGACCGTGCCGCTCGTAGCGATCCAGCACGGCTCGGCGGATGACCTCCTGCCGGGAGGCGCCCTCGGCCTGAGCCAGCGCTGTCAAGGCCCGCTCCATCTCCGGGTCGGTGCGGACTGTCATGGCCATGATCTGATGATACCACTTTGGTACCAACAAGCCACTGGCTATGGGACGCGAAGTTCACCCAGTGGGTCTTTCCCGACCAACCGCCGAACCGCGGCCATGCTGCACGCATCGGTAACTCGCGAACCGCGTGTACCGCGTTGGGACCGAGAAGATCCTTGAAGGCGCCTGAAGCCATCAGGCGTCCGCGCGAGATCGCCGCCACCCGGCCGCAGACCCGATCGACATCACTCAGCGGTTGGAAGTTGAGGAAGACCGTACAGCCCGGCCGCGCATGGTCCGGATGAAGGTCCGGGTGTGGTGCCGGCCGACGGGCTCAAGGAATGAGGCGGGCCCGCCGAGTATGACCGGCTCCGGGTTGCCTTCGCCGGCCGCGGCGATCGCCGCCGGCCCGGCAGCGACCACGGCGGTGGTCGGGACGGCCCTCATCGGCTCATGCCGTTCGCCGCGATGTGCCGAGAGCAGGTCGTTGGGGCGATGCATCACGACCTGCGATGCACTGATCACTCCTCATCAGACGCTCCCCCGAGCGCACGGTCGACCAGCGAGACCAGGCCGACCAGGCCGGCCACCTGCTCGGAGTTGAGCCTGTAGCGACGAGCGAGGGCGGTCGGGTCGGAGAAGAGGACCGTGCTCCCCGAGGCGCCCCGGGACGCCTGACGGACGAGGAGGCGGGTCGGAAGCTCGAGGGCGAGGTCAGGGGCGGCGAGCATCGCCGGCGTCCCCGCAGCCGGGTTGCCGACGATCAACACCTTGGCCTCGGGCATGTTTAGGCCGACCGACCGTGCACCGGCGGCATGGTCGATGATGGCAAACACCGTGGCGCCGGCAGCCGTGACCGCGTCGGCGAGCCGGCGGACCGCCTCGTCGACGGGGAGCGGGCTCGAGCGCTCGACGACGCCACGATCAGCGGGCAGCGGTGCCGAAGCGTCCCCGGCGGACTTGGACCACCACAGTTCGAGCTGGATGTGATCGGGATCTCTGAAGACGAGCGCGGAGCCAACCTCGGTGTCAGCCACCGGCGAGTGCTCGACATCGAGCGCCGCCAGACGCTCCTGCCAGACATAGAGATCCTGACGCCGGCCCACGGCGAAGCCAACGTGGTCCAGCCCGGCGCGGCGCTCGTCGAAGGGCCCCCCGTGGAACCCCCGATGCTGGTTGAGCCCGACCACGAGACCTGAGGCGTCGTGGCGCAGCACGATCATGGTGCGCTCGGGAAAGTCCGTCCGCCGTAGGCGCCGCAGCCCGAGCACGTGCTCGTACCAGGTAGCGCTCACCTCGACGTCGGAGACCGACAAATCGACGTGACCGATGCCAAAGAAGCCCGCATCCTCCACGCGTATGCCTCTTCCTCTACAGCTCGATCTCGCGCTGTGCCGTGGCTTGCTGCGGCACCATCATCGTAGACCAGCTCTCTCCTCCCGTTCGCCTCCACGATGGCGCCGGCGGGCATCAGGCGTCCCCACAAGATCATCACCACCGGATCGCAAAGGTGTTCAGGCTTGCCGAGCAGGTAGGAGTTGCGGAAGATCGCCCGGCCGCGATCGAACAGGCTACGGAGGGCGGTTCGGGCGTGGTGCCGGCCCACGGGTCGAGGTCCGAGGTGGGCTCGCCGAGGATGGCCAGCTCCGGGTTGCTGAGGAGGGCGGAGGTGAGCCTCAGCGGCGCCTGCATTGGCGATCGAGGGGCAATGAGCGCTCGGCGCATACTGGCACCATGAGCAACACCGGACCCGCGACGCAATCGGCTAACCGCTACCGGGTAACGGTCGAACGCCTGATCCCCGCTTCACCGGCGGCCATCTTCGCAGTCCTGGCCGATCCGCGACGCCATCCGGACATCGACGGGTCTGGCTCTGTGAAGGCTCCAAAGGTGAGCGGCCTCCATCGTCTCAACAGTGGGGCCAGCTTCGGCATGAAGATGCAAATGGGGCTTCCGTACTCAATGATGAACACCGTGATCGAGTACGAGGAGAGCCGCCGAATTGCGTGGCGAACCACGGCGCCCCCGCCCATCGGCCATCTGGTCGGTGGTCGCGTCTGGCGGTACGAGCTGACCCCCGTGGATGGCGGTACCCTGGTCAAGGAGACCTGGGATATCTCCGAGGATCGGCAGCGCCCATTCCTGCAGCTGTTCGGCCTCCCGGCCAAGACCAGGGCCAACATGGCAAGGACTTTGGAGCGCCTGGCTGAACTGCTGGAGCGCTCTGGGGACCAGCCCGCGACCAGCACCGACTGAGCCGCGGCTGTGATGGCGCGCAGGCAACAGCACGCCCGGAAGTGGGGCGGAGTTGACGGAGCTGGCGCTGCGCACCGGGGTCCGGTAGCAGCCGGCTACGCGATCGACAGGAGGGCCCCGGTGCCAGTCCTTGCCGAAGCTGTTCCCGTCCAGTCCCGCTACCTACAGCTGGCGCCGGGGTCGGTTGGCTCGGAGATCCTTCGCGTTCGGTGCGACCAGGTGGCTCCTACCAGCCTTCCCAGGAAGGACGCTGCCGGGACAGCACGAGCGGCAGACCGAGTTTGAGCGGCGGCTGTTCGAAGACCGGGGTATCGCCACGGCTGCTCGGGGTCATGGCCGAAGATCAGGGGTGGGGCTTGAGACATGGGGTCGAGTCCTGCTGCCAGTGGCCAGGTCAAAGTAAGCACTGGTGGCCAACACGAGTGAGCGGCTGGGGTTGGCGCATGCTCGCCTGCTGAGTTTGTCCAGCAGGCGGCTCCAACCGATTAGCTCGCCGGGACAACTACTCACAGCAGACGAGCCGGGCCAAATCGAGCCCGTCCAGTTGAATGCGGGTGCCCCAGCGCCGACCGCAATCAGCCGGGCGTTCCGGGACAGATGATCGGTCCAGAGTTCAAGTTAGCCGTCAGTGTGGCTCAGCGTGCGCGTCTCCGGGGCCGACGGCCGCGATCTGTCCCTGCAGCAGGTACCCAACCCCGGGCACTGTGAGCAGGAGCCGCGGAGCCTCCGGCTCCTCTTCCAATTTGGCGCGCAGGCGCTGGATGATGGTGCGGACGTACGCGTGTTCCGCCGTATAGGAAGGACCCCAGACCGCTGCCAGGATCTCGCGGTGGGTGCGCACGCGACCACGGTGGCGGGCAAGGTCCTGAAGGACTCCCTTCTCCATCGGTGTCAGACGCACCGGCTGCCCATCTACCACTGCCTGGCTGGCCGCAAGGTCAACGCGCACCCTCCCCAGGTCGATCGGAGCATCGAACTCCGAGCGGGGCTGGCGGCGCAAACGAGCCTCGAGCCGGGCCAAGAGCTCCTGAACCCCGAAGGGCTTGGCAATGTAGTCGTCGGCGCCGGCGCGCAGGGCCGACACCTTGTCGGCCTCCTGTCCCCGGGCACTGACGACCAGGATGAGCGGCGTCTGCTCCCACTGCCGGATGGTGCGCAGCAAGTCCATCCCATCGATGTCCGGCAGCCCCAGGTCGAGAATCAGCATGTCCACCGCACTGCTCCCCAGGGCTCTCAGGCAGGCCTTCCCATCCTCCGCTTTGAGCGTGCGGTATCCGGCCGACTCCAGCGTATCGATCAGAAATCGACTCATGCCGGGGTCGTCCTCGACAACCAGCACGGATGCCCCCGACGGAACTCCGCTCATGGTGATGCCAGAAGTGCGGGCACCGCTTCTGGCTCCGCCGCTTGTGAAGGGCGGGGGAGCATGAGGTGAAACTGCACTCCCGAGTCGGGCGCGTGGTCGATCCACAGCGCGCCCCCCATCGCCTCGGTCAGGCCGCGGCTGACGGCGAGCCCCAGGCCAAGGCCGCCCTCTGAGGCGGACGCGTACCTCTGGAAGAGGCGATCCCGGACCTCCGGGGCGATTCCGTGCCCGTGATCTCGCACGACCAACTCGGTGGCGGTGCGCCGGTAAGGAGGCGCCTCCCGCACCGCGATGTCGGCCCGCGTCTGGCCTGAATGGAGCTCCACGTTCCGCAGCGCGTTGTCCAGCACCTGCTGGACGCGCTGCCAGTCGGCTATCACCAGAGTGGGGCTCGACGGAACAGTCACCTGCAGATCCAGCGTCCGAGCCCAGCGCTGGGCCGCCTCCTTAGCGGCATCTCCCAGATCCATCACCTGGGTCTCGATGTGCACCTGCCCGGTGTCGATTCTCGCCATCTCCAACAGATCGTCCAACAGGCGGTTCATCCGTCGCGCCTCCGCAGCGATGAGCTGTGGATACTCGCGCCAGCGCTGGTTATGCCAGTCTGCGTCCGACAGGGCGGTGCTGTATCCGAGCAAGCTTGACAGCGGAGTTCTCAGCTCATGGCTGACAGTCGCCAGGAGCTCGCGCCGAAAGGCCTCCGCCCGCCGGGTCGCGGCCAAGGCCGCTTCGGTGCGGGCCAGTTCAGTCCGAGCGGCGATGCTCTTCTCCAACTCCGCCTCGGCGGCGCGCAGCTCGAGGTTGCTTGCTCTCAGTTGCGCGGTTGCCGCCCGCAGCCTCAGCAGGTGGCGGCGGCGAGCATTCGTGAGCCCGGCCACCGCCAGACACACCAGGAGGAACGCGACCCAGGCCAAGGTCTCAGTGGTGGAGTAGATGGTGAGGCGGCCCACCGGAGGTAGAAAGAAGTAGTCGACGGCCAAGGCCGACGCAAGCGAGCCCGCCATTGCTGCTGGGAACCCGTAGACCCCCGCAGCCGCCACGACCACGGCGAGATAGATGAACTCGTACGTTTGGGTATGGTCGGGCAGGCGCAGGGCCTTGAGAAGGGCCGTGAGGAGGGTCACCGCGGCCAGGGTGAGGACGAGCCCCAGGACGACGCGCCATCGTGACGCGCCCGGCTCATCGACCGGACGGATCGCGCCCGCAGCTCTCCGGCGCAGAGAATGCGGAATCAGCTGCACCATGTTCGGTTCCGATCGTAGCAAGCTGAGAACGAGCGATACTCCGCTTGTCCGAGCGCTCCCATCAACGCTCAGCAGGAGCGCGGGCAGCGCTGGTCAGCGTCCAACGGCCCCAGCCCTGGCGAGAGTGGTCGAGCTTCGGAGCGCGGCTCCCACCACCGGGTTCGGGTGGGACCCGGGTGCGCCCGGATCAGACCGAGCGCCCTCGATCTGGGAAACCGATCATGATGGTCGCGTGCACGCGGCAGCCCGCGATTCTCATTTCGTAGCTCTCACCCGCCCGGCGGTGCGGCTTCGCGCTGAGCGGAGGAGGGACCGTTAGTGCCCTCTGGGATGACGCCGGCCCAGCCGGCAGCGACGGTCCCACGGCGTGGGAAGGTGGCGGGCCGGGGGACGCTGACCGTGTTCCTGGGATCCGCGCCCGGAGTTGGCAAGACGTATTCGATGTTGGAGGAGGGGCGCCGCGAGCTGACCACTGGGACCGACGTGGTGGTGGCATGGGTGCAGACTTACGGCCGACCGCTCACGGAGGAGGCGCTCGACGGCCTTGAGCGGATTCCTCCGCTCAAGGTGGTGTACCGGGGCATTGAGGTCGAGGAGATGGATCTGGAGGCGACGCTTGAGCGCCGCCCGGAGCTGGCGCTGGTCGATGAGCTGGCCCACACCAACGTGCCTGGAATGTGTCACGCCAAACGCTGGCAGGACGTCGAGGCCTTGCTCGACGGTGGGGTCAACGTGTGGACCACCGTGAACATTCAGCACATCGAGAGCCTGCGCGATGTGGTGGAGCAGGTGACGGGGGTCTCCGTCCGGGAGACCGTGCCCGACTTTGTGCTCCAAAGCGCGTCCGAGCTACGCCTAGCTGACATCACCCCTGAAGCGCTGCGCAAGCGCATGCGCCACGGGAACATCTATCCTCCAGAGCGGGTCGAGGTGGCCCTGAACAGCTTCTTCCGGGAGGGGAATCTGGCGGCCCTGCGCGAGTTGGCGCTTCTCTACACAGTCCAGCACCGGCAGGCCCGGAGCGTCGCGGCGGCCCCGAGCCAGGCGCTCGACCGGGTTCTCATCGTCGCGGCCGCCGATGCCACCGCACTGGGTCTGATCCGCCGAGGGGTGCGGATGGGTCGACGGCTGTCGGCCCCGGTCGAGGTCATGGCGGTGGGCGAGCCCGGCCATGGGACTGAGGCGCTCGCAGAGGCCGCCCGCCTCGCAGAGGACCTGGGCGCCACCTACAGAGCCTGCTCTGACACCGGCTCGGTGGCGGCGATTGCCGCTGAGATCGAACGTTCCGAGGCCACCCACATCATGCTCGCGGCTCCTGCCGGCAGTCGACCTGGGTCGCGCCAGCAGGCGCTGCTCGCGCGGCTGCTCGAGGAGCTCAACGACCGCCATCTGCACGTCATTGGTCGGCGGCTGGGGGCAGTCTCTGCGGGATCGGGGGATGCGCGCCCGGATCCGGCGGCGATCCTCCAGCGGGAGGCCAGGCGCGGAACCCAGGGGTCGCTGCGGCTGTACATCGGGTACGCGCCCGGGGTCGGCAAGACCACCCGGATGCTGGAGGAGGCAAGCCGCCGCCAGCGCCGCGGGGCTGAGGTGGTGGTCGCCGCCGTCGGGGGTCGGGGGCGGGCCGCAGTCCAGGTCCTGCTCAGCCGACTGCGCCAGATTCCGGCGCTGCCCACGGGCGCCGTCGACGTGGATGCGGTGCTGCGCAGCAACCCCAGCGTCGCGTGCGTTGACGACCTGTCGGTGCGGGACCTGGAGACTCATGAGCCGCGCTACCTCCAGGTCCAGCGATTGCTGGCAGCGGGCATCAACGTCGTGGGCACGATCGGCGTCATCGACCTGCCCGGGTTTGAAATTGCTCGAGGTCAGTTGGAGGCCTTGCGCGACCAGCACCATGGGCTGACGGGCTCAGTGCCAAGCCGCATTCTGGACCAGGCCGACGAGATCGAGCTGGTCGATATCCCTCCCGCCGAGCTGCGGGAGAGGGTGCGAGCCGGGTGGATCGTGCCCCCTGACGAGGTGGCGGGAGCCCTGTCTGCCTACCGGGAGGAACTCCTCGGAGACCTGCGTGATGCCACCTTGAGGTTGGTGGCCCGGCACACCGAGCAGCGCCTGCAGCGCTACATCGCCACCAACTCCATCAGGACGCTATGGGCGGTTCAGGAGCGGATTGCAGTTGCCATGCGCCCGGAGCGGGTGGATCTGGCGGCCCAGCTGCTGGAAGCCGGTCTCACCATGGCCAGACGCGAGGACGCGGAGCTGTCGCTGGTCACGGTCACTCAGCCGCGGCCCGACCAGAGGGAGGCAAGAGCGGTGGAGGAGCTCTCGCGGCTCGCAGCCAAGAACGGAGTGGCACTGGTACCGCTGCCGCGCAGCGGTACGGTGGCGGCGACCTTGGTTGGGTGGGCTGAGTCCCATCAGGTGACGACCCTCATCATGCCCGCCCCGCGGGTCCGGCACCGCCTGCCCTGGGAGCGATCAGTCGCCTTCGAGGTCATCCGGCTCGCCAAGGACACGGACATTCACATATTGGGGCGCACCCTGTTGCCGGCGGCGGTCAGCGCAGGCGAGCCAGCGCCTCGTTGAGCGCGAGCACGTTGACATAGGCTGGGCCGAGAAAGCCCAGCTCCGGTCCGGTTGTCTCGGCGCGTATCAGCTCACGCAGCCTTCGGGCGGAGATGCCGGTTGCCGCCGACACCATGGGAATCTGGGCGATGGCGTCGGCCGGGGTGATGTCCGGGTCCAGCCCGCTGGCCGACGTGGTCACCAGATCGGTGGTGGGGTTCACCCCGCGCTCATGCCAGTAATGGATGAGTTCGCGGACATCGTTCACCAGCACCTTCGACCTCGGACCCAGGTTGGCGGCTCCCGAGCTCCCCGCCCGGCCATTCTCCTGGAGCGGGTTGTCGGCGTCAGGACGGCCATGGAACCACTGGTTGCCGCTCCATGACTGACCGATCAGGGCAGAGCCGTAGCGCCCGATCGAGCCCTGGGCCTGGCTCGGAAAGAGGGCTCGGGAGAGCCCGATCCCAACCAGGGGATAGGCCAGGCCAAACACGACCAGGGCCGCCAGAGCGAGGATCACAGCCCGACGCAGTTCAGTGAGCAAGTTGCCAGCCCTCAGTAAAGATGTGCTGCAGTTAGCAGCAGGTCGATCAGTTTGATCCCGATGAACGGGGTGATGAGTCCCCCCACCCCGTAGATCAGGACGTTTCGGCGCAGCACCGCCGCCGAGCCCGATGGACGCCACCTCACCCCCCGCAGCGCCAGCGGGATCAGCGCCACGATCACCAGCGCGTTGAAGATGACCGCCGACAGCACTGCGCTCTGAGGGCTGTGAAGACGCATGATGTTGAGCGCCTCCAACTGGGGATAGGTGGCGGCGAAGAGCGCAGGGATGATAGCGAAGTACTTGGCTACGTCGTTGGCGATCGAGAAGGTGGTGAGCGCCCCCCGGGTGATCAGCAGCTGCTTGCCGACCTCGACCACCTCGATCAGCTTGGTGGGGTTGGAGTCGAGGTCGACCATGTTGCCCGCCTCCTTGGCGGCGTTGGTGCCGGTGTTCATGGCCAGCCCGACGTCGGCCTGGGCCAGCGCCGGGGCGTCGTTGGTCCCGTCACCGGTCATCGCCACCAGCTTGCCGCCGGTCTGCTCCTGGCGGATCAGCGTCATCTTGGCCTCCGGAGTCGCCTCTGCGAGGTAGTCGTCCACTCCCGCCTCCGCGGCGATGGCCGCCGCTGTCAGGGGGTTGTCCCCGGTGATCATCACGGTCCGGATTCCCGCGCTGCGCAGCTCGGCAAATCGCTCCTTGATCCCTGGCTTGACCACGTCCTTGAGCTCGATCACCCCCAGGATCTCCGGCCCGTCGGCCACCACCAGCGGAGTCGCCCCGGCCCGTGCCAGCTCGGCCACGATCGGTTCAAGGTCGACGGGGATGCGTCCACCGTGCTCGGTGACCCACGTGCGCACCGCGTCCGCCGCACCCTTGCGGATCTGCCGCCCCTCCCTGTCGATTCCCGACATCCTGGTGGTGGCGGAAAAGGGAACGAAGGTGGCCGCGCTGGGATGGGCGCTCTCGTGGACTTCGAAGCGGTCTTGGGCCAGGGTGACGATGGACCTCCCCTCCGGGGTCTCATCGGCCAGGGACGACAGCAGGGCGGCACGGGCCAGCTCACGGTCTTGGTGTCCCCCCACCGGGATGAAGGCGCTGGCCATCCGGTTGCCCAGGGTGATCGTGCCCGTCTTGTCGAGCAGGAGGGTCTGCACATCGCCGGCGGCTTCGACCGCTCGACCGCTCATGGCCAGCACGTTGCGCTGGACCATCCGGTCCATGCCGGCGATCCCAATCGCCGACAGCAAGGCCCCGATGGTGGTGGGGATGAGACACACCAACAAGGCCACCAGCGTTACCACGGAGACCGAGCCGCCGGCATACCGGGCGAAGGGATACAGACTCACCACCACCGGCAAGAAGACGATGGTCAGCGCCGCCAGCAGAATCGTGAGGGCGATTTCATTGGGTGTGCGCTGCCGGTTGGCGCCCTCGACCAGGGAGATCATCCGGTCCATGAAGGTGTTGCCCCGCTCTGCGGTGATCTCCACCACGATGCGGTCGGAGAGCACCCTGGTGCCACCCGTGACGGCCGAACGGTCGCCCCCGGACTCGCGGATCACGGGGGCCGACTCCCCGGTGATCGCCGACTCGTCGACGGAGGCGATGCCCTCACGGATCTCCCCATCGGAGGGGATCACGTCCCCGGCTTCGCAGACCACCAGGTCACCGCGCCTAAGCTCGGCCGAGGTGACGTGGTCCTCGGCGCCATCCCGGGTCACTCGGCGCGCCATGGTGTCGGACCGGGTGCGCCGGAGTGCGTCGGCCTGGGCCTTCCCGCGGCCCTCCGCCACCGCTTCAGCGAAATTGGCAAACAGGACGGTCAGCAGGAGCCAGATGGTGATGCTCCAGCTGAAGAGGTTGGGATGGAACACCGCCTCCAGCAGGGTGACCACCGTTCCGACCACGACCACGAACATCACGGGATTGCGAATCTGCACGCGGGGGTCAAGCTTGAGGACGGCCCCAAGAGCAGCCTGCCGGAGGATCCGGCGGTCGAAGAGGCCGCGTGCCTGAGGCCCTCTGCGGGGTGAGTGGGCGGGCGAACGCCGACGGGCGATGGGGCTCAAAAGACCCATCAGAAGAACCTCCCATGGCTGAGCTGCTCCACCACCGGTCCCAGAGACACAGCCGGGAAGAAGGTCAGTCCGCCCACGATGACGATCACTCCCAACAGCAGCACCACGAACATGACGTCGTCGGTCCGGAAGGTGCCGGCCGAGGTCGGGACCAGCGGCTTGGCGGCGAGCGAGCCGGCCAGCGCCAAAACCGGGACCATGATGCCGAACCGTCCGAGGAGCATGGCGATCCCGCCAGCCACGTTGTAGAAGAGCGTGTTGCCGTTCAAGCCCGCGAACGCGGACCCATTGTTGTTGGCCTGCGAGGTGAAGGCGTAGAGGATCTCGGTGAACCCGTGGGGCCCAGCGTTGAACGCTCCCGCCCGCCCGACCGGCAGGGTCGTCGCGATGCCGGTCAGGACCAGCACCGTGATCGGCATGACCAGAACCCCAAGGCTGGCGAGCTTCACCTCCCGGGCCTGAATCTTCTTGCCGAGGTACTCAGGGGTTCGCCCGATCATCAGGCCCCCGATGAACACCGCGACGATGGCGTCGAGGAGGATGGTATACAGTCCGCTGCCGACCCCCCCAGGGGTCACCTCACCCAGCATCATCCCGGTCAGCAGTCCAAACCCTCCCATCGGGTTGAAGGAGTCGTAAGCGGCATCTGCCGATCCGGTCGAGGTCTGGGTGGACGCAACTCCGTAGAGCGCCGAATCTAGGGCGCCAAAGCGTACCTCCTTGCCCTCCATGTTCCCGGTCGGCTGGTGGATCAGGCCGGCAGCCGCGACCGCCGGGTTGGGCTGGGACTCTGCCAAGGTGGTGAAGGAGGTCCAGATCGCGAATATCACGGCCATCGCTGCCAGCAGGGCCACCCCCTGGCGGCGCGATCCCACCAGGCGGCCGAAGGTATAGGTCAGCGCGACCGGAATCGCCAGCAGCAGCGCGATCGATAAGAAGTTGGTGAGGGCGGTGGGGTTCTCGAACGGGTCGGCGCCGTTGGCGTTGAAGAAGCCGCCACCATTGGTCCCCAGCTGCTTGATCGCCTCCATGAAGCCGACGGGGCCGAGCGGGATGAGCTGGGTGACCCCGTTCAGTGGGTCGTGGACCAGGACTGGGCCGGCCAAGGTCTGAACCGCTCCCTGAGCGACGTACACGAGACCGGCGACAAAGGCGATCGGAAGCAGGATGTAGAGCAGTCCCCGGACCGTGTCGACCCAGAAGCTGCCGATGGTCGAC
>JAKAVU010000047.1 GCA_021817185.1 bacterium | reverse complement strand
CGCGTCGTGCGCCGCAAGATGACCAGCTTCGCGGTCAAGCGCCCAGAGCATCGCCAATGGCCCCAGCCCACCTTGCCGACTCCGGCGGCCATCAGGATCCTCTCGCCACCCTAAGTTACTGGTATTGAGCCTAGGCCAGCCTGGATCTCTCATCTTTCCCCCTCGCTCGCCCACATGAATGCCGGGAGGCCCCGAAAAGGTTAGCCTCAGTGACCCGCTCAGTCCACCCCACTGAGCTCGATGTGGTCCTGGGTCGAGACCCTTGCGGGAAGTGCGGAGTGGGTGCTTGAGCGTCGGCATGTGCCCGGTGATCGACGGCGAGCCACCGGAGGTCGCCGCAGTCCGCTGCTGGTGCGGACTGCGGCCCGAGCCGTTGGCCTCTTGTGGTGGTGTGCGCAGCCGGTCCTGTCCCGGGTAGGAGGGGGGAGGGGCATCCTAGCCGTACCCCGGCCTGGTCGCCGATGGCGTAAGCTGCAGGCTTGGCGTGGTGCTGCGACATGCGGTGCCAGGCAATGACCACTGGCGAGTCGGAGCTTCGGTAGCTGATCGCTGACGGGGCGGGGTGACCGGATGAGGTGGAAGTGACTCGTTCGGAGGGAGCGGCACGGCTGGGTATCGTGCCTCGGTGGGCGTCACCAGCCCTGCCCGATCCAGTTGCGGGGACGAACGGTTGCGGGTCCCCTGAGGGTCGAGGCCGGTGAGCCTGGAAGGCCTCGGCGGAAACGGACCTGCGCCGCCTGCCCCGCGTCCACCGCTGCCGGCAGGACTCCGCGGCACAGTGCGCGCGGGGGATGGTGACGGGCCCGGCGCAAGAGAGGGACGGGGGTCCTATTCGGCGTGGACCGGCGGGTTTCTTCGAAGTGCCGATGGTCTCTTCATCACGGACGAGCGGCAGCGGGTCGTGTTGTGGTCGTCGTCGGCAGAGCGGATCCTGGGCCATTCGGCTGCGGAGGTGGTCGGTCGTCGCTGCTACGAGGTTATCGCCGGGACTGAGCCCAGTGGCCACCCGATCTGTCGGCGCGGCTGCCGCCCCGTCACTAACGCCATGCACGGGAGGGTGACCCCCGATTACGATGTCGTGGCCCGGAATCACTGCGGGGATCGGGTCTGCCTGAACAACAGCATCATCCTTCTGATCCAGCCTGGTGCCCGGCCCCTGCACCTGCTGCACTTGTTCCGTCACCGGACGGGGGAGGCGCTGATGCCGGAGCTGTCGGCAGCCGGACCCGCGGCGATGGCGGCGCGGCTCGCCGTGCAGCCTCTCAGCCGACGTGAGTTTGAGGTCCTGCGGCTCCTTGCCACCGGCCGGGTCGTTGCGGAGATCGCCCAAACGCTATCCATCAGCCCTTACACGGCGCGAAACCATGTCAACAGCATCGAGCGCAAGCTGGGGGCCCGCAGCCGGTTGGAGGCGGTGATCTTGGCTGCCCGACATTCGCTGCTTTGACTCTGGCTGGGGTAGAGGGGTCGAGCCCCGGTGGTGCCGCCTGGCCGTCGCCGGAACAGCTCTGCGGAGCGTCGTGGGGACCCGGCCAGACGCGTCTGGGTCACCCGGAAGCCGACCACAGGCTCCGGCTGGCCGACGCGCCTGAGAACTCCTGCCATGTCCAGCAAGATGGTGTGTCCGCACCATACATTGGCGGCTGGAGGAGGGGATACTCTGCCCGTTGCGCGTTTCCTCATCCCTGACTTCGGGTGGCCAGTGAGACTAGCGGGCCTGAGGGGGGCGCCGCCAGCCTGAAATCGGAAGGATCATGACGTCACAGCGGGGGAGGCACCTCTTTGGTGCCCTTGGTACGGTGGTGGTCGGCGCCGGGGTGGTGGCCATGGTCGCCGTGGTCCTGAACCTGCTGGCTGCCATTCCGCCGACGCTGTACGCCCGACGGGTGGGCGTCGTGGAGACGAATGCGGGTCCCGTGACGCACGTATCGCTGACGCTGTCCACGTACCCCAACAGCATGGCCGGGGAGCACGGGCGGGGTGGAGGCTCGCACCCGGACTGGGTGAGCTACGGACCGACCACCAATCTCTCGGTCCCGGCTCACGCCCTGGTGACCGTGACGATCCTGAACTATGACACCGCCACCCCGCTCGCCGATCCCTTCTACGGTCGCGTGCAGGGCACTGTGGGCGGGATCGAGTGGGTCAACGGGCACGCGGTCCATGGCATTCCTTACAAGAGGATCGCTCACACCTTCACCATCCACATGTTCCCCACTCCCACCCAGCCGATCCTAGACGTCAATGTCCCCCTTCTGGGAGTGCCAAGTGACGCACCAGTGCTGAGCAACGGATACCCGGCCCCGAACATCATCATCTTCCAGTTCAAGACGGGTGCACCGGGGCGGTACATCTGGCAGTGCGAGGATCCGTGCGGAACCAGGTTCAATGGCTTCGGAGGCCCGATGTCGACCCAGGGTTACATGGCAGGCACCCTGGTGGTCGGACCGGCCAGTTGAGGCGGCAATGCAGATGACCAAGCTCCGCTGCGGTGACCAGGTTGGGGCGTCATGAGGAGAGAGCCCCAGCACATCCGCAGGGTCCTCATCATCTGGCTGGTCGCGACCGTGCTAGGTATCACGCTGGTCCTGAACATACATCGGCTGCTGCCAGGCATGCTTCCGCCTGTGGCCTCGACCGAGGCCCAGGGTGTCGACTTCACGCTAGGACTCTTCACCGTCCTGGCGGTGCCGGTCGCCATGCTGGTGTGGGTCTTCGCCGCCTACAGCCTGGTGAACTGGCGGACCCATGGATGCCCGGAAGGGGATGGGCCGCCGGTAGCGGGCAACGCGGTGATCGAGACGAGTTGGATCCTGACCTCGGCCTTGCTATGCCTCTTCTTGGTGGTCTACGGCTTGGCCCTGCTCAGCAATGTCTCGGCGGCCCCGCCCGGCAAGCTCCTGACTGTGGACGTGATTGGCCAGCAGTGGCAGTGGAACTTCAAGTACCCTGGTCAGGGCGGCCTGGAGACGACGACCCTGGTGCTGCCGGTCAACCAGCCGGTGGTCTTCCACGTCACCTCGCTGGACGTTGACCATTCCTTCTGGGTCCCGGCCTTCGCCGTCAAGATGGACGCCATCCCCGGAGAGGTCAACACCGTCTTCGCCATGCCGACCCACGAGGGCACGTACGTGGCACGGTGTGCTGAGCTTTGCGGGCTCTACCACGCCTACATGGAGAGCCCGGTGCAGGTCCTCAGCCAGACCGGCTTCAAAGCCTGGATTCGGCGCCAGACAAGGAGCTGGGTGGGCCTGGGAGCGGGAACGCCCGGGGCTCCGGGAGGGCCATGACATGGCGATGAGGAAGCTGTCCCAGAGCGTAGTTGTCGGCCTGCCAGTGGGGGTGGCCGCCGCCCTGATCGGGGCGCTCCTCACCCGCGCACTGGGAGGGCCGTCGGCGTCCGACGCTGCGGTCTGCATCGGATTCGTCTGCTGGGTGGTTGGGTTCCTGGCCGGCATGGGCGCGTTCCGGTACCCGGTCACTCTCCTCCTCGCTCGGCCCGATCCGACCCCAGAGGAGGAGCACCAACTGGCCGTCCAGGGTGGCGGGGTCTGGCGGTACTTCCGCTTCACCACTGACCACAAGGTCGTCGGTGTTCAGTACTTGGTGCTAGCACTGGTCCTCTTCGCTGTCGGCGGCTTGGCAGCGATGCTGATCAGGGTGGAGTTGCTGCGGCCCGGCGCCACGGCCTTCCCGCCAGCCACTTACAACACCATTGTCGGCCTGCACGGCATCATCATGATCGCCGCGGTCATCATCATGATCACCGGTCCCTTCGGGAACTTCGTGGTCCCGATCATGATCGGGACCCGGGACATGGCCTTCCCCCGGCTCAACGCCCTCAGCTTCTGGCTCCTCGTCGCCGCGGTCCCAGTCCTGCTCTGTGCGCCGTTCCTGGGCGGGTTCCCGACCGGGTGGACGGCCTATGCACCGCTGGCCGATCAGGCACCGCCGGGGATGAACGCCTTCCTGGTCACGATTCTGATCTTTGGCGTCTCGGTCATGCTGGCGGGAGTGAACATCGCCACCACCGTGATCACCATGCGAGCGCCGGGCATGACCTGGACCCGTCTGCCGGTCTTCGTCTGGGGCGCCGCCATGACCGGCTCGGTGCTGGGGGTGTTCGTATTTCCGGCGTTCATGGTGGCCATGGTTCTGCTCGGCCTGGACAGGACCCTGGGGACCTCTTTCTTCATTGCCTCCAGAGGAGGCAGTGCCTGGCTGTATGACAACCTCTTCTGGATCATGGGCCATCCTGAGGTCTACGTGATCGCCATCCCGGCCTTCGCCGTCATCATGGAGCTGCTGCCGGTCTTCACCCGCAAGCCCTTGTTCGGTTACAAGACAGCGGTCGCGGCCACTATCGCGATCGTGGGGCTGAGCGTCCTGGTGTGGGCCCACCACATGTACGTGACCGGGTGGGCGCCTCAGCTCAACGGTCCGTTCATGCTCACCACCGAGCTGATCTCCATCCCCACCGGGGTGATCTTCCTGGTGGCAGTGGGGACGCTGTGGCGGGGACGGATCTGGGTCACGGTCCCGATGCTCTTCGCCCTGTCCTTTCTCTGGAATTTCGTGATCGGTGGGATCACTGGCATCTACTTGGCCGATGTGCCCACCGACTACCAGCTGCACGGCTCCCTCTTTGTCACTGCTCACTTCCACTACACCCTGATGGGTGGGGCCATGATGGGGTTCTTCGCCGCTTTCTACTACTGGTACCCGAAGATGACGGGGCGGATGCTGAACGAGACCCTTGGGAAGATCCACTTCTGGGTGACTCAGGTCGCCTTCAACGTCACCTTCCTGGCGATGTTCTACGTCGGGCTGCAGGGCATGCCGCGGCGGGTGGCCGACTATACTCCCCAATTCGCCATCGGCAATCTCGTCTCCAGCATCGGGGCCTTCGTGCTCGGTGGCGCGATGCTGGTCTTCGCCTACAACATCATCGCCTCCTGGCTGGCCGGAGAGAGGGCCACCAGCAATCCCTGGCACGCGAAGACCCTTGAGTGGCAGGTCCCCACTCCCGTGCCGCTGGAGAACTTTGAGGAGATCCCGGTGATCACTGAGGGGCCCTACGGATACGGCAGCGCGGAGGGGCCCAAGGAGGGTGCCGCCGCCGAGCCGGCGCCGGGGTGACCAGGTTGGTACGTACCTGGGATTGGGCTGGCCGACTGGCAGCGAGCGTTCACACGTTCGTGGGTGAGGCCGGCGGAGAGACGGCGGCACAACACGAGGGTCCCTGCGAATGAGCACATCTGCGGCAACAGGACACCCCTCCTTGGCGGGTCACGGTGACGCGGCGCAATTCCGCAAGCTGCGGATCGCGACGCTGTTCGTCATCGGGGCCGACGTGGTCTTCGTGTCCTGCCTCTTCTTCACCTACCTCTACCTCCATGCGCTCAATGTCGACGATCACTGGTTGCCGGCAGGGGTGCGGGCCCCGGCGGCGGCCTCGGGAGTGCTCTTGGCGGCCCTCCTCGTCCTCAGCGCTGCCAGCTATCGCTGGGCCGACCTCGGCATCCGCCGGGGAGACCAGGGTCGGCTACGCAGCGGCTTGGCAGTGGCGCTGGGCCTGTGGGCCGTGGAGCTTGTCTACGCGCTCTGGCAGCTGACCCACCTCGGTTTCGGGCCGGGCTCAGGGGGCTTCGCCAGCGCCTTCATCGTCCTGGCCGGCTACCACGTCTTCCACCTGCTGTTGGGGGTGCCACTCGGGTTCATGGTGCTGAACCGGGCCCGGCATGGGCGCTATGCGGCGGGGCAGGCGATCGGAGTAGAGCTGGTGGGTTACTTCTGGTACTGGGTCACGGCGACGGCGGTGGGCATGATGCTGATCGCGTTCGTGTGACCCGATGGCGTTTCTCGGGGTGCGTTTTCGACCACTGCGGGGCGGTCCGCGTCGTGAGCCTGCCGGAGCTACAGGCACCGCGCCGCAGCTGGTAGCGAGCACCGTGAATGGAGGCGGGGCCGCCGGACGGGCGGTGGCATGACCCGCGTGGCGGAGGGTAGGCGGATGGTGCCGCCGGTGGCGATGGCGCGGTCGGCCCGGCCCGGAGTCTCGATCGCGGTGGCCACGGCCGTGGTGGGCGACCACGTCACCCTGCTAAAGCCACGGGTCATTGGGCTGCTCGCATTCACCGCTGTTTGTGCCATGGTGGTAGCGGCACATGGCTGGCCACCGATCGGATTGGTCCTCGCCACCATGCTCGGTGGGGTACTCTGCGCTGGCGGAGCCAGTGCCATCAACAACTGGGTCGACGCTGACATCGACGGCGTCATGTCCCGAACCTGCCAGCGGGCGCTCCCCTCGGGACGGATGCCGCCTCGGCGGGCCCTGGGCCTCGGCATCGGCCTGGGCGTGGCTGGCTCTGCGGTGCTGCTGGCATGGACCACTTGGCTGGCGGCGGTCTTGGCACTGCTGGCGCTGGTCTTCTACGTCATCGTCTACACCCTCTGGCTGAAACGGAGGACGCCACTGAACATCGTCGTCGGCGGAGTGGCGGGGGCAGTGCCGCCCCTGGTGGGCTGGGCAGCGGTGACCGGCAGGCTTGACCTCACCGCCCTCCTCTTGTTCGCTGTCGTCCTCGTCTGGACTCCGCCCCACTTCTGGTCGCTTGCGCTGGTGATGCGGGACGACTACGCCCGTGCCAGGGTGCCTATGCTCCCGGTGGTGCGTGGCGCTGCCGTCACCCGCCGCTGGATCCTGGTCTACACGGTGGTGCTGGTCCCCATTACCCTGCTGCCGGTGGTGACCGGGGCGATGGGAGTGGGTTACGCGGCGGCCGCGACCGCTCTCGGAAGCGCGTTCGTGTGGCAGGCTGTGCGGCTGCTGCGCGCGGGGACCGCCGCAGTCGGTCTGCACTGCTACCTGTACTCACTGCTGTACCTTGCCGGCCTCTTCGGTGCCATGGTGGTGGACCGGGCAGTGCACTGATGGGCCTTTGGGGTTACTGGCTCGACCCTCGGGCCTGGTCGCTGGAGCCGCAGATCATCCTGCCGGTGCTTGTGTCGGGGTGGTTGTACTGGCGCGGGCGGCGCCCGGTGGCGGGGACGGCGTTCGGCGCGCGCAGGGGGCCAGATCGAGGAGGTCGTCGCTGGCGGGCGGCGGCATTCTACGCGGGTCTGGCCGTGCTGCTGTTCGCCCTGGAGTCGCCGATCGACTTTCTCTCGCAGAGCCTGTTCTGGATCCACATGATCCAGCACATGCTGCTCCTGCTGGTGGTGGCCCCACTCGTTGTCGCCGGAGCACCGTGGCTGCCGGTCTGGCGCGGGCTTGGGTTGCCGGTCAGGCGGTGGGTGGCTCCGCGCGCGCTGCGGCTCCTGCGAACCCGGCCTGCTCGCACTGGGCGACGGTGGCTGAGTAACCCGCGCCTGGGCCTGGGCCTGTTCGCCGTCGGTCTTTGGGGTTGGCACCTGCCGGTCCTGTTTGACCTCGCCCTCCGCAATGGTCTCGTCCACTCCGCAGAACACGTCACCCTTCTGGCGGTCGGCGTCTTGTACTGGTCCTTGCTGATTGGCTCGCCGCCCATCCCTGCTCGCCTCTCCGCGCCCCGTCGCATCGGCTACCTGTTCGGCGGGATCCTGGCGTGCTGGGTGCTGGCGATCGTGCTGGCGCTGGCCCCCAAACCGCTGTATGCACCGTATGCGAGCCTCACCGGCCGCCCCGGAGGAGGCTCGGCGCTCGCTGACCAGCGACTCGGGGGGGGGATTATGTGGGCACCGAGCATGATCCCGTTCGACATTGTACTCAGTGTCCTCGTGCGGCAGTGGCTAGCTGACGAGGACCTGCGTGGAGTCGCGCTGAATGCTGCCCGGCGCAGAGAGGCCACGGACGAGCGGTCCGTGGTTGGCGGGCGCGGCGCGGGGCCCGGTGGGATGGGACCGCTGTGAGGCTGGGTGCGTGGAAGACCGGTGTGACCGTCGGGGTGGCCGTGGCCGCAGCGCTGGTCCTGCCGGGCGCTGTCATCCGGCAACCCGCCCCGACGCCCACTACCGCGCTGGTTGGCGATGCTGTGTGGGCGCCGCGGGCAGTGCTGGCCCCAGACTTTGCGCTGCGCGATCAGGATGGCAAGTTGATCGCCCTGCGCTCTCTGCGGGGCCGCGTCGTGGCCCTAACCTTCATGGACTCCTTGTGCACTACGGAGTGCCCGATCGAGGGCGCAGTATTGGCGACGGTCCAGCGCCAACTGGGTCGCTCGACGCCGCTGGTCGTGGTTGTCGTGAGCACCGATGCAACCGGGGACACCCCGGCCCGCGTCCGTGCTTTCGCGCGGCGGTACGGCTGGACGGGCCCCTGGTACTGGTTGCTGGGATCCCAGCAGCAGCTGGCCCCGGTGTGGGGCGCCTATTCCATCACAGTGGTATCGGTCGATGGCCACAGCGATGCCATCTATCTCATCGGGCGCACTGGCTATGAGCGGGCGGCTTTCGGATTCCCCTACTCTCGGCGGCTCTTGGTCGCGGACGTGCAAGCGTTGGCCATGCGGCGGACAACCGCGTGGACCTGGCCCTGGGATCTCTGAGGTCGATGGTGCCCCACGGTCGATCACAGCCGCCATCGACCTCGGCACCGCCGCAGCCAACTTGTGGCGAACAGGCTAGTGGGGAGAAACTGGGTAGTAGTAGCGGGCGGTTTCCAGATGGGCACGGTCGGCCCTTGGATGGAGGGCCCTGAGTGAGGGGGCTGACGCGTCCGCGAATCTTGGCCGCTGCGCTCGCGGGCGCGCTGGTGATCATGGGCGTGGGGGCGTTGACCGGACTCCTCCCTGGCCACCCCGCCTCGAAGTACGGAAAGGTGCTGGGGCTGCTCACGCTCGATGTTCCGGTGACCCAGAACGCTGCCGCCTTCCAGAGTCGGGTCGTCGGACTTCGTTTGCTGCCGACCGGCTCTGGCACCAACTGGGTCAGCATCCCGGTACCTGCCACGTCCGTGACCCTGCCGGGCCAATCGGTGGCTCCCAACTCGGACAGGCTATTCTTGGCGAAGGTCGCGATAGGTCAGTACCGCGACGCCGAGCTGATGCTGAGCACGGCTGGGGGCAGCCCTGTGAAGCACTTCCAGAGGTTGGTCCTGCGGGTTGGGAGCAGTGGCCTGACCCCCTTGCTGTTCACCTTCCGGATCAGCTCCGCCGGCACCACTCGCAGCCTCACCAGCGAGGCTGCGTATGGCGGTAACACCGAGGTCAACTTCGGACTCCAGGTGGCAGCCGGCGAGATCCTCAGCCTGCCCTCGGTTCCGTTGACCACCCAAGCCAACCGTTCGGTGTCCCTGAGCAAGTACCGGGGCGAGATCGTGGTCTTGGCTTCGTTCTTGACGGAGTGCCAGGAGACCTGTCCTCTGGTGGCGGCGGCGCTGCTGCAGCTACAGCGGCTGCTGGACCAGAAGCACCTCCAGAGTCAGGTTCAGATCGTCGAGGTCACCCAGGATCCTCAGGACGACACCCCGGCGATCCTGACCAAGTACCAACACTACTTCTCGCTGCCCTGGCCACTCCTGACCGGAACCAGCGCCGCCGTCGACCACTTCTGGTCGCAGCTCAAGGTTCCTCCCATCCAGGACCGGTCTTGGAACGGGCCGGCCCCTATCGACATGTTCACCGGTCGTCCAGAGGCCTACAACATCGTCCACGCGTCGGTGGTGGACATCGTCAACCCTCAGGGCTATGTGGTGGCCGAGATGGAGGGGCAGCCCACTCTCAGCACCACCAGCATCCCTGCCTTGATCTACAGATACCTGGACCAGCAAGGCCGTCAGCAGCAAACGGCGGGCGGCTCCTGGACCTCCCAGTCCCTGCTCGCCGCGATCACCCCCCTCCTCCAGCAGAAGGGGATCTATACGACCGTTCGGGAATCCGGGGGCGTGGCAACCGTGGGGGAACTTGCGCCCGACTTCACTCTGCCCTCCACGGCTGGTGGTAACGTGGAACTCGAACAGCTGCTGGGCCACCCGGTGCTGCTCGACTTCTGGGCTAGCTGGTGCTCCAACTGCAAGGCGGATATGAAGCTGGTGGCCGAGACCGCTGATCGGTACCGCGCCCAGGGGCTGTGTGTGCTGTTGATCGACTATCAGGAGTCGGGCAGCACCGCCAGTCGCTTCCTCCACCAGCTCGGTATCGGCCTACCGACTCTCCTTGACAGCCAAGGTTCGGTGGCCAACCGCTATGGGGTGCCCGGGCTACCGGTGGCGGTCTTCATCACGAGCCATGGCAAGATCGCGGCGATCCAAGTGGGCCAGCTGCAGCAGGCTGAGGTCAACCGGGACCTGCCCGAGATCCTGAGCCAGTAGGCGAGCGAGCAGGATGTACCCATCTGGGCGGCCCGAGCCCGGCGGCCTGAGCAACATGAGGACGGCTGGCTTGCCCAGGGATCGCTCGAGGCACTCCTCGCAGGCCCCGGCCGAAGACGGTCAATACGAGTTCGTCCGTGGCGTCCACCTCGTTCAATGGCGATCTGGAACCACTCTATGGCTTCCAGTAGCTGGAAGGTCAAGACATGCGCGCAGGACGTCGCTCCCGGCCTCTTCCCAGATCGGTTCAGGCGACCAAACCCGGCGCTCCAGACGGGGTGCGCGACAAATTTGTGGGTAGGTAGGGTCAGGCGACTGTGGTCTGGGAGGGGAGCCACTCCCAGATTTCCTCCCAACGGTGGCTGGATGCCTGGCAGCGGAGGGTGACGATGGCCGCAGCGCCACGCACGGACCAACGCATGCCGGAGAGTTTCATGCGCTGAGCCACGACGGCACGACATCCTGCCTCCACTGCTCCCGAGCCGACGAAGAGGCCCATCTCCCGGAAGTGGGCGTAGCGCATCCGCAGGCGGTTGGTCTCGAAATAGCCCAGCGCTTTGTCGATTCCCTCCATCTGAGTGTCCGAGACCTGCAGACGGCGAGCCGCAGCCAGCAACTTCTCGACCTCGCCGCAGTCCAGTTCGGCGAGGCGAGCTGCCAGCCAGAGGCGTGACTCATCGGTGGTCGTGGGAAAGGCCAGGCGGGCTAGATCGTACAGATGTTCCCGGCTGTGGAATAGGTCAACGACTTGGATAGCGCTGGGGAAATGCTCGCTGGCGAGGTTCCAGATCCAGGGAGCGCCATCCCCCAGCGCGATCACCTGCTCGGCATGGCCGAGGCCTCGCCCCTGGGCCTCAGAGTAGACCAAGGCTCCGAAGCCGACGGCGGTGTCCATAGTCGCCACGTAGCTGGAGGAGAGGGGGTCTCGAACCGGGTGCCCCTTCTCATCCAGAGTCGTCTGGGTGAAGAGGCACCCCAGCTTGACCTCCCGAGTGTGAGCACGGCCATCGGCCGACTTGCCAGGGTGCCCTGCAGTGTCGGCAGGCACGGCGGGAACCCCAGTGCCGTCCATGGCCACGTATAGCTTGGGGATCGGTGCGGAGCCGAGCAAGGGGATCACCTTGCCCGCGAGCACCGCCTGGGCCTGCTCCTCGATGACGGCCTGGATCCTGGCTCCGTCAGCCTCTGAGCTGCGCTCCACCCGCTTGCCGGTCAGATGAAGCCCGGCCAGTTCTTCGAGGTCCCGACTGCCCTGGCCGAAGGGCTCCTGGCTGCCCACTCTGGCCACCATCCGCCGCAACCCGGGACTGAGCGAGCCGTCGGCCACTCCCAGTTCCTCGTCCCTGGGGAAGCGCCCATGGCCACACTCGGTGCAGTTGTAGTAGGCACGGCGGAGGCGGACGGGGCCGACGACGGTGTCGATGGTCTTGCCCCGGTAGTCGGAGAACTCTGCCAGATGGCCCGCGCCACAGTCGACCCGGGTGCCACGATGCCCTAAGTCGAGCCCGAGCAGCCCCTCCAGCAGGCTGCCTCCGAGCCTGGTCACAGCGGTGCGAATCGCCAGCTCGACGGTCTCCAGTCCTTTCCCCGAGGGATCGCTGAGCTGGCTGGCTGCCAGCTGGCTGAGCCGCTCTATCTCGGCGGCGAAGTCCGCCTGGAGCTGCGTGAAGAGCCCCTTTTTTTGCCCTCGGTGCCGGCCGGGGGCTTATCTGCAGCCAGTGCTGCCACCGGCCGGGCTTCACAGATTTGCTCATTGACCTCGATGATCTGCTGGCTGACCGCAACGAACCTTCGGTGGTTGGCCACCTCCCGAGTCACCTTCTCCAGTTCCGGCCCCGGGTGGAGCTGCTTCGACTCGGTCTTGCCATCCACCGAGCGCGTCAACCGATGCCGGGGGCCATGCCCGGGATGGTCCGGGTCAGCACAGGCGCAATTGGCTCTTCCGCACCGACGGTAAGTCACCCCCACGCTGCCTCGCCGCAGATCGCCAGACTGGGCCAGGTCCTGGTAGAGATGCGATCTCTGCCGCTCCAGTTCCTCGATGGTCTGCAATGGACATCACCTCTTGTGTCTGGACGCGGTAC
>JAKAVU010000046.1 GCA_021817185.1 bacterium | reverse complement strand
ATGCTACCACTGCAAATGTCACTTGTCAAGCTCCGAGTGGCTACATGACAGCCCATTCCTGAACTCGATTCAGTTCAACATCCCCAGGAACTTCCGCTTAGATCAGGTTGGGGGAGCCGACGGGGAGATTCGAACTCCCGGCCAGCGGTTTACGAAGCCGCTGTCCGCGAGATCAGTTGCGCGGAACGGTGAAGTGGACTGACTGCAACCTTGACTGCAACCCAGATGTTATTCCCAGTCTCCAGCAGGCCGCCGAAGCGTCACCCTGGACGCTGCAGGAGCTGGCCCAGCCGATCCGCGGCTGCATGCTGGAGGGCATCTGCTACGCCGCCGTAGTGACGGCTGGTGAGGCTGACGCTGGAGTGACCCAGGCGGCGGCTGACCACTGAGATATCTGTCCCCCCTGCCAGCAGAAGGCTACCATGCGCGGCCCTGAGATCGTGCCAGCGGAGCCGCGGCAGGCCAGCCCGCTCCAGCTCGGCCTGGAGCATGTGAGTGAGGGCGGTGCCATTCCGGGGGGCGCCGGTGGAGGTGGTGAACACCAGGCCCCGGATCGGCTCGTGCCAGCGGCCGCCGGCTGCCAGACGCGCCTCCCCCTGCCAGCGGCGCTCCTCGGTCAGCGCCTCCAGCGCGGCCGCCGGGAGTGCCACGGTCCGGCGGGATGAGGCCGACTTCGGCTCGGTGAGGGAGTAGGCACCACCCAGCCGCTGCAGGGCGGTGCGGACGTGGAGACGGCGGCCCTCGAAGTCGATGTCTCCCCAGGTGAGGCCCAACTGCTCGCCCAGGCGCAACCCGGTGGTGACGGCGACGGAGACAAGGCGGTGCAGGCCGGGATCGGGCATTGCGTCGAGCACGGCCCACACTTCAGCCGGGGACAGCACGGTCGGCGCTGGTGGCGGCAGGTGGATGGGATCGGCCAGCCGGGCGACGTTGCGGCTGACAAGCCCGTCCCGCTCGGCGTCCGAGAGGGCCGCTCGGAGCACTGCCCTGCAGTGGCCCGCAGTCCGGGCGCTGAGGCCGTCCCCTTGTACCAGCGCCATCATCCGGGCCACGTCCGACGGGGCCAGCTCGCGGAGCCTGTGCCGTCCAAGGGTCGGGATGATCTGGCCGGTGACAAGCCCGCGGTAGCGGGTGACCGTGGTGGGCCGGAGCCGAGGCGTGACCTGCTCCAGCCACCGGGTGAGGTAGCTGCTGACGGTGGCCCGCTGATCGACGGCGGGCAGCCCGGCACTGGCCCCGGCCTGGAGCGCCTGCAGCTTGGCGGCCGCATCCTCGCGCGTCCGGCCATAGGCGCTTCTGCGTTTGCCCTCCACGGTGATCTGAGCTTGCCAGCGGCCCTCGGGGCGACGCGAGATCGACCCTTCACCGTTGCCACGGCGGCTCATGCCAGCCCCATCCACAGCAGGATCAAGGCGAGCAGGACCACCGCCCAGAGGGCCGAGCAGCCGACACAGCCGACGCCTGGTACCCGCGCATAAACTCGTGGCCGGTAGCGGTAGTGGCGGCGTGTCACCGGGCCAGCCCCGCTGCTCCAGGCCATCGGTCGGACCTATCCCCACAGCGGCTCACTTTCTCTCCACACTTGCGGGTCCACCCCACCTCTGCCTACCTCGAGTTGTCTTGCCCAAGAGGCCCCCTTTACTCGCATCCACTACTAAGTGGGCGGCCTTGGCATAGGTGATCCCAAGTGCCTCGGCAACCGCCTTGGTCGGGTGTTGATGGCGCCTGCGAGCATCAATGTAGATTCGTGCCACGCCTTCGAGCGTCGCTTCCGTCGTGGCCCGATCAGCTATCGCTCTGTGTAGGCGCAGGAAGGCCTCTCGCATGGGAAAGACGGCTTCCTCTCGCTTGCGGTGCCACTCCTCGTCCATGTCTGCCTCATTCGAGACAGTCTCCACGGCCCAGTGGTCGGTATGCATAGGCACGATGAGTGCCGCAGTCCTAGTCGCCAACTCGTCCAGTCGGACGCTCCGCAACACCGTTGAGGTGACCCTCAGCTTGTCGCCGATGCTCCGCACCTCGAGCCCTAGGACTTCGAACCTTCCCTCTAACTCCCCCATCCGCACCACGACCTCGTAGGGGCCGGTCTTCGGGTCAGGCCATTTCCAGGGCCAGATGTAGGCGTTGACCATTCCCCCACGGTAAGGCAGCGGCAACGATATGTCAACGGCTATCCGCACCTCCCAACTTTGCAGGCCTGACACGCTCGCTAAGAGTTGCGGCGACTTAGCCATGCCCGGAATATGGCTGTCGCATGACCACGACCGATACGGCGATCACCCTCGCCATCGCTCGCCAGCTCGTTGCCGACGGCACGGCCCGCGACCTCCGCGTGTTTGCGCACCTGTCTCTCGGGGACGTAGCGAGGGCCGTTGGCACATCGCCCACCACGGTCTTGCGTTGGGAGCGGGGAAGAGGCCCAACCGGCGACGTTGGGCTCCGCTACGCGGTGTTCCTAGCCCGGCTCGCGGCCCTGGTGCCCGCAGAGTGAGCGAGCACCTGCTGACTGTGCCCGAAGTGGCTGAGCGGTGGCGGTGTTCCCCGCGGTGGGTCTGGACACTCACTGGCAGCGCAGCTCTGCCCGTGGTGCGCCTGGGCCGGCTGGTGCGAGTCCGCTTGCGGGATTTGGAGGCCTTCGAGGCCGCTCACATGGAGGGCGGACCACCGGCCACCCCGGCGGTGCAGAGGGCGAGACGGTGACCTGCCCCGCCTGCGGCAGCCTGCTCGAGGAGGCGATCGCCCACAGCGCGATTCTTCGCGCACCGGTCGGCGACGGGGTGGTGGGCCCGCACGAGTCAGCCCACTGGCGGCGACTGCAGCGCCAGTCGGTGATCGAAGTAGCTGAGTCAGTGGCGCGCGCGCGGAGGTGCCCGGGTTGACCTCTGATCCCACCCTTCGCCAGATTGCCCAGGAGGCCGTCGACAAGGCCACGGCCGCGATGTTCGGCTCCGCGAGTGGGCGAGTTATTTCGCTTTCTTCGCTTATTTCGCAGCCCCCGCAGTGGCCCGAGCCGCTCGACAAGGCGGCCTTCTACGGCCTGGCAGGAGAGTTTGTGGCCGCCGCCCAACCGCACTCAGAAGCGGACCCTGCCGCGCTTCTGGTGAGCTTCTTGGCGGCGTTCGGCTCAGCAGTCGGTGGCGGCCCTCACGCCGTGGTGGGGGCGACGCATCATCCAGCGCGGCTGTTCGCTGTTCTGGTGGGCCAGTCGGCTAAGGCCAGAAAGGGGGAGTCGTGGAGCCCGGTACATCGGGTACTCGCTCAGGCCGACCCAGCCTGGGCCGCTCGGGTTCAGCAAGGTTTATCCACTGGTGAGGGAGTGATCGCCGCCGTGCGGGACCCGGTTTACAAGACCGACCCGAAGTCCAGCGAGCCGGTAGTGGTAGATGAGGGCGTGGCCGACAAGCGGCTCATTGCCCTAGCTCCAGAGTTTGGGCGGGTCTTGCGCGTCATGGGCCGAGACGGAGCCACGCTGTCGGCCGTTATTCGGGAGGCCTGGGATCAAGGCGAGTTGCGGGTTATGACGAAGACCCCCACAGTCGCCACGGGCACGCACGTATCCGTACTTGGTCACGTGACGATTGACGAACTCCGGAGCGAGCTGCGCTCAGTCGATGCAGCGTCCGGGTTCGCCAACCGGTTTCTGTGGGTCGCAGTGCGGCGCTCCCAGATGTTGCCCGACCCTGCGCCGTTCGAGGGTCGGATCGTGACCGACCTTGCGGGCAACGTTGCGAAGGCGCTCGCATACGCCCGCACGGTCGAGGCTGTGAAGCGGGATGCTGAGGCTGGTGCCCTCTGGGCCGAGCTGTACGCGGACTTGAGCCGGGACCGGACGGGATTGGCGGGCGCGGTGCTCGCCCGGCACGAGGCCCAGGCCGTGAGACTGAGCCTGAACTACGCGCTACTCGACCGAAGCCCAGTCGTCCGAGTAGAGCACCTGGAGGCGGCTGTAGCCGTGCTCGACTACGTGGCCGCCTCGGTGGTTTACATCTTCGGGGACGCTCTCGGTGACCCAGTGGCGGATCGCATCTTGGCGGCCCTGCGAGCGGGCGCGGAACTGAGCCGGACCGAGATATCTGTGGCACTCTTCCAGCGCCACCAGCCTGAGAGCCGCATCGAGGCCGCGCTCGCTGCCCTGGCCCGGCTGGGACTGGCCCGCTCGGAGAAGAGGGAAACCGGCGGACGGCCAGTCGAAGCGTGGCTTGCCGTCACTGACCCTGCGAAAGAAGCGAAAGAAGGTGGCTCCAATGGGTGACCTGGCCCGGCTCCGCGAGTTGATCGCTCAGCGGCAGGCCCGCCGCTCCGACCCTGCGCCTATCGCCGTGCCCCCGGCCTGGAGCGCGGACCCACCTCAGCTCCTCTCCGGGCGCGCACGGGTGGAGGAAGAACCCAGGCCAGACCTGCCCGGCAGTGAGCTGTGGTCGGCGCTGCTCCGGCTCGCCAGCGGTGACGCGGACGATACCGGCGGCGTATTCGGCAGGCTGCTGGCCTGCCGGGCGTGCGGTGGGCGCCTGGAGCGGCGCGACGGCCGGTGGATGCTCGCGCCGGTGCTCGACGCCCAGGAGCAGCTCTCGATATGGGCTGACCGGGCCGCCTGGGAGGCCGACGCGGAACGGTGGCTCAAGCCCAGGAGCCGGGAGATCGTGGCCCTGCTGCGCAAGCTCCCACCGTCGGAGGGCGAGGCGTGAGCCCCACCTCCGCGCTTTTCTGGGCCGCGCGGCTGCTGGAGTCCGGCGAGCTGGGCGAGCCCGACCCGTTGTGGGCCGCGATACGGCGGGCGGCCCAGAAGCTCGACTGGCCGGACTGCGGAGCCCGGCTGGTGGCTTTCCGGCTGGAGGTGCGCCCCCATGCCGGTGAGCGGACGGCTGCGCACGCTGTGGCGGCCATCCTCCCGACGCTGCGGCCCAAGGGCTGGGACAGCGCCCCGCGTGGCACGGAGCTGGCAGAGGCCGTCCTGGAGGCGTACCGCTCCGGCCCGTGGCACCCTGATCCCATCAGCCGGGTGGCTGACGATAAGCACGCTTATCCGCAGCGACCTGGGCTGTCCCTCGATCTCAGACTCTCCCCGACCGCCCCGCCGGACGAGGCCGAGGGCCGGTTGGGGGCCAAAAACGGCCGAAAATTGGACAGCTTGGCCGAGCCGACGGAGCCTCTCGGATGATGCCCCACTGCGGAGCCAAGACCCGCCAGGGGCGGCCCTGCAGGCTGGTGCCGATGCTCGGGCAGGTCCGGTGCCGAATGCATGGTGGCGGCAGCCCACAGGCCCGCCGGGCGGCAGAGGTTCGCGTGACTGAGGCCAGGGTGGCGGCCGTCGTGGGGGAGTTGGTGACCACGCCCTGCGACGATCCGCTGTCGGCCCTTACCGAGCTTGCGGGCGAGGTCCTGGCATGGCGGGACGTGCTCCGTCGCGAGATATCCCGTCTGACTGACCTGGCAACCACCGATGAGTTCGGCGTAGAGCGAGCGAAGGCGGTGGTCGAGCTGTACGAGCGGGCGATGGACCGGGCCTCACGGCTGCTGGTGGCGATCGCGAAGCTCGACCTTGACGCCCGGTTCGTGAAGGTCACCGAGGCCCAGGGCGCCATCGTCGCCGCGGCGCTCGAGCGAGCCTTGTCGCGGTACGGGCTGTACCGCGATGACGTGCGCGTCGCTCTGGCCGACGAACTGCGGCGAGTTGACCCCGCGGCCAAGCCATTCGGAACCGGAGGTGGCGGTGGACGCCTGGGCTGAGGTAGCTCGCCTGTTGGAGCGGGAGGCCGCCGGTATAGTTGCGGGCCTGGACCGCCAGATCTTGGAGGAGGCTAGGGCTTAGCCCTGGCAGGACGTGTGACTCCGGAAGCTATCGGCGCACCTGGAGCTGGCCCGCGAGGGTGAGGATCAGGCCGCAAGGTGGGCTGCCCAGGTGCTCGCCCACCTGCGGCCCAAGGGCTGGGAGCAGGCACCCAAGGGCCAGGATCTGGTGCAGGCGATCCAGGAGGCATACCGGCGGCCGACCCAGTCAGGGGCGACGCGGCTACCCTCCGCATGGGCGACTCGCGACACCGACCCAGGGGTAGGCATGGGACGGTGGCTGTCGTTTGTGGCTCGCAATCCGTCCCTATCGAGGGCGCACGGAGGTTCACCGTGCGGCTGTCGACGAGTAGACAACCGTCCCTGAGGCTCGGCGCCCCTTCCCAAATCTGCGAGGTCGAGTTACGAGGTGGTAAACACGGGGGCCCTAGTCCGTCCAGCCCGCCTACGATTTGGGCGATGTCGTCGAAGCCGCGCAGGAGAGCGGAGCTGGACGTCGGCGTGACCGGCCGTGGCGGGGCCACTCCGGCCACCTGGGTCGCTGTCAGGCTTGGGATTGGAAGCCTGGGGCACCACATCCCCCGGGCCGGTGGGCGCGGCTGCGTGCTCGTCTCTCACAGCCGGTGTGCCGTCGCATGTGGCCGATTACGAGTGGCACAATGATCTCAGCCGCGTCCCGTTCTGCTCGGGTTATCGCAACGTCATGCGTATTCCTGGCTATGAGCGGACTATTGGCGGCCTGCGGCGGATCGGCACCGTCGGCACCGCCACTGCAGTCGTCGGGCCAGGGCGCTCCGCCGCCACCCGCAGTTGCTACCTCTACTCCGACTCCAGGGTTCGCCTCGGACCAATGTGAGATCGCAGCGAATGGCTCCGCCGCGCTAGTGGAATTCACGGGGCCGGAGGCGCAAGGGATCTGCTCATATTTCGTGTCTGGGAACAACATCCCCGTGGCTTTCTGCTCGTTAGTGTCCACGGGCACGTGTGTCTGGACTGCGTACTCATGGGCCGCAGTGTCAACCCCTACCACTGAGCCGATCGTCTGCCGAGTCGCTGCGCTCGACGCCCGCATGGAAGATGCATCCTTCGTGGTCATGGACACGCCTAGCGACACGGACCAATACGGGACAGGAGGCACAGTGGGGCAAGATCTCTGCTACCAAGTAACCACAAGTAGCTAGACGACTTGACTGAGGTGACGCGACCGAAACCGCGGCGAAGAGGGACGGCCGGCGCCGACGTGACTGACAGTGGCGGGGCTGTCCGGGCCGCGGCGCCGACTCCGCGGCCTTCGAGCGCGCAGGCCGCGCTCTCCGCTCGACCCAGTCACCGCCGTACAAGCACTCGCTCGGTGCTTTCCGACGGAGTATGGAATGGGTCGAGCCAGCGTACGTCGACGCGCCAGCTCGACCAATCGAACTCAGGAGGTTGGACACGCTCCGCCCTAGTCGGGTCCTGAACGTTCCCTCGGTGGTGACTTCGAGACATCGGTGACACTAGATGCCTTGCTCGCCGTCGACGAGGCGTACATACCTCATGAGCCCTCTCGGCCCGACCGACCGAGATGCCACCGCCCAGAGCCTACCGCTCTCGTTCCGCCCGCCCGCTCCCCATCCCCAACATAGGAGCAGTTATGGAGCTTTCGCCAGAAGACCTCGAGTCCGCGCTCACCGACCATTCCGAAGAGGCAGGAGTGACCATCGACACCGTCTTGGAGCCTCTTGCTGGCCCGTACGCTCCGGTCAAGCCCGCAGTCTACGCGGGAGGTCGGTATCAGACGGACAAGCGTTGGGACCAGACAGTGGACCCGCCCCAAGCTGTCGACGCCATAGTGATCGACAACACTCCCAGTCAGGCCAACCGACTTGAGGTAGCACTTGAACGGCTGCGCCCCGAACTCGGCCTTCCGGAGTTGGTCCTGGACTTTTCGGGGCTCCGCTCACTTCCGCCCCATCTGCCGCGGACCTTGTCAAGCTTCCGATTTCCCCATCGGCAGGCCGATGCCTACCTGCGTGACTCGATGCTGGCGGGACAGCCATTCCCCAAGACGGAGTTGGGCAAGTCGTTGCTGAGCGCCACCGGGGACAATGCCGCGAGCCTCCTCGAGTGGTTCCCTCAGGCCCTCCTGTTTGGCTTCTGGCAGTCGCACCTGGGCAAGAAGCGGTCCCAGGCCAAACTCTCCCGGTCCTGGGTATCTGAGATCGTCGGCTACCGACCGGCGACTACAGAGACACGAGTGCTGGCGGTCAAGGGAGACCCGCTCAACTTGAGCGTCGACGAGGCGGCGGAGTTCAACCCCGACGATTTGCTTGCCGGCTGGGCTATCGCGGATCGCGAGAAGAAGGCAGGCGGAGGCAAGGCGAAAGAGCGCCTTTCAGAGCTCGGGCACGGCCAGGTTCCGGTCAGTGCCGCCGACGCAGCACCAGCGGGAATCTCCTTCGCCCGGATCCAGCAGCGCGCCAGCATCTCGTTCGCGGGACTTCGCCGGGTCACCGTGGGGTCAGACGAAGCGAACGCCGCTGCCCGGGGTCTCATCGTCGCCATCGGCTTCGCGGCGCATGTGGGCGCATTCGGCCGGGCATTCCATTTGCGCTCCGGCTGCGACCTGCGCCCCGCAGACTCAACTTGGACCTGGCTGGGATCGAGGCCAGAAGTGCTCAGGGCCCCCACCATCGAGGAGGCGGTTGCGCTCGTAAGAGAGTGCGCGACGCGTGCGGAGCAGGCCGGGCTTCCGGTCGGTGCGCGGTGGGCCGCTGAACCTCTCCGGCTCGAGCCCGCCGGCAACTTGGCAGATGCCATTGCCCGGACCTGGCCAAGCCTGGACTGATGCTGACCATCACCGTTGAGCTGATCCACGGCACGATCCGCGCGACGGGGCCTGGAGACGCATCGATAACTGGAAATGCGACAGATCCAGAGTGGCCGCCCAGCCCGGCCCGACTGTTCTCTGCACTCGTCGCGGCTGGGGGATCCGCGGACCGGCTTCGGGCCGATCGTGCGGACCTGCACCTGCTGGAGTCGGCGGCCCCACCCGAGATTATTGCCGACTCGCTGGCAAAGGTCCTAGTGTCCCCCCTGCGTGAGCGGTTTGTGGTCGCCGACCGGACTCACATCGACAACCAAACCCGGGAGACCAGTGCGGTGCAGGAGTACCCAGGGCGCACTTCGGTCCCGGTGCGGCCGGGCACTCGGATCGCTCCCTTGTTCCCTGTGGTCACTTACGTGTGGCCCGAACTCGACCTCGATTCCGGGACGATGCGCCGACTCGCGTGGCGGGCCAGCCGCGTAGGTTACTTGGGCTGCAGCGACAGTCCGGTAAGGGTCACGGTGGCTGACAAGATGCCCCGCGAAGGAGACCGATGGCTGCCCGACAATTCGGGCACCACGATCCTTCCCGTACCTGGACCTGGGCTCCTCGCCGTTCTGGATGAATCCTTCGTCCACTTCCAAGAGGGCGAGCCGGTACGCCGTGCGTGGATCCCCACGCCATCGATGCGCTACCGACAGCCGGAGGCGATCTCGGCCGCCCCATCTCTGTCCACCCCAGTGTGGGTTCGCTTCGACCCGCCAGTCGTGGGTCGCCACCTCCGGAAGGTCACCGAGACCTTGCGGGCAGCGCTCCTGGAAAAGTACACGCTGGAGATCGGAGGCGATCGGGATCGCGTTCCTGGGATCATCACCGGCCACGGTTTTCAGGGTACCGGCTACCAGCACGCGTACTACCTCGCGCTTCCCGACGCTGGTCACCCCCACGCACGAGGGCGGTTGCATGGGGGTGCGGTCGTACTGCCCCCCGGCTGCCCGAGCGACGTGGTCGAGACGGTGAGGGCATCCCTGTGGCGGATCACCAATCTCACCAGTCCGGGAGTCTTCACGACGCGTTTGAGGCTGTACGGAGGAGAGCCTTCACCGATAACCGCCACCCCCCAACGCTGGCTAGGGCCAGCCCGTCACTGGGTTTCCGTAACCCCCGCGGTACAGGAGCGGTTCCAGCACCGCGGCCCAGACCTCCCCGAGGTCGCCCGGTGGTGTACGCACGCAGGCGTACTGACCCCACCGGAGCAAGCCCGCTGGTCGCCACAGCCCCTCATCGAAGGCGCCCTCTCCCTGGCACCGTCTGAGGTATGGCGGACTGCGGGAGAACGCCGGCCGTATGGTCATCTGAGCGTGACATTCTCGTCTGCCGTGCACGGGCCGTTAGTCCTTGGAGGCGCCCGTCAGTTCGGCTTCGGGCTCATGCTCCCGCTTAGATCTGGGGATGCGGTCAGTGGATGACGTGGCACCCTTTGCGGACTTCTACCGGGCCACGAACGGTGGTCGGGATCCATTCCCCTGGCAGGCCCGGCTGGCAGATCTGGTCGCAAGTGAAGGCTGGCCGGGGTCGATCGGAGTACCGACTGGCCTAGGGAAGACTGCCTGCATTGACATCGCGATCTGGGCTCTGGCGCGATCCGCGGGCTTGCCCACCAAACGGGCAGCCACTCGTACATGGTACGTCGTAGACCGCCGTCTGCTGGTGGACGCCGCTTGGGAGCATGCGAAGAATTTGGCCTCGGCGCTCGCAGACCCGGGGTCCCTATCAAGGCCCTTTCAGGCGCCGGTAGCCTCTGTCGCGGACGCCCTCACCTCGATGGCAGCAATCGGAGTGGACAAGGCCCCGCTATATGTGGCCCGCATGCGAGGGGGAGCCGATCTCGGCGCGCGAGTGCCCGACCCTTCCCAGCCAGCCCTGCTCCTGGCCACGGTGGCGATGTTTGCCAGCCGCTGGCTGTTCCGCGGATACGGGTCGAGCAACTCCATGCGACCGATCGACGCGGCCCTGGCGGGAGTAGACAGCCTGGTGCTGCTGGATGAGGCGCACCTGGCTCCCGGACTCCGGCAGCTTGTCACCCGGACCGCGGAGTGCGACGTTGGGGATCCAACTAAGGTCATCAAGGGCCCAAGGGCCCGGCCGATCTTCGTCTCGCTCACCGCCACAGGTGACCCCGCTGAGGCAAAGTTCGACCTCGACGACTTCGATCATGCCAACCCGGTGGTAAGAATGCGGGTGAACGCGCAGAAGCCGACTAGGCTGGTCGAGACTCTGTCGCCACGCATGGCGGACACCTTGGCGGATGAGGCGCTGGCGGACCTCCAGGGCCCTGGCGAGAGTTGCGTTGTCTTCGCCAACACGCCGGGAACGGCTCGGTTGGTTGCCGAGCGCATTCGTAGGCTGACCGCCAAGGCAGCGAACCGTCCCGACCTCTGGCTGATCACGGGACGGATGCGGGATCGGGAGGGAGACCGTGTAAGGGACCGGCTGCTGGATCCTCAGACGGGCGTTGCCGCCGGGTCTCACGCCCTTCGGGACCGGCCGCTGATAGTCGTTGCTACCCAAACCCTCGAGGTGGGTGCCGACGTGGACTTCGACCATCTTGTGACCGAGAACGCGGGGGTCCGCAGCCTCGTTCAGAGGCTCGGGCGCGTGAATCGGCTCGGCACCCGCCCATCACCCAGCTGCGTCATCTGTCATTCCACGGACCGAACTACTTGGCCTGTATACGGGGCCGAACCGGCTCAAGTTTGGGAGTCGCTTCGCAGGGCCGCTCAAGACGGTTCGCTGGATCTCCGCCCCGCCACGGTCAGTGAAGTGCTGGGGCCACCGCAGGACCGGGTGAAGCGCGTCGGGGAGCTGTTCCCCGCGCACCTGTGGGAGTGGGCCAAAACCACCATTCCACCCGCCGGGGCGGCACCCGTGGAGCTGTTCTTTGAGGGCTTCGACGGGGGCGGGAATGTGTCGGTGGTCTGGCGTGCCCACCGCCCTGCGGATGGTGTCCGCATAGTACCCAGCATCCGGTCCGGTGAGTCGGTCGACCTACCCTTGAGCGAGCTGAGAGACCAGCTCGGGGAGCGCCAACTCCGCCGACTGGCACCAGACCGGGCCTCGCTGATGGCCGTCGACCCGAGTGATCTCCGGCCTGGCGACGTGGTCGTGCTCGCGCCGGAGGATGGGCTCTACGACGAGTTCGGCTGGAATCCCACGGCGACCGAGCCGGTCCTAGACGACTCGCTCCTCCACTCAGCCGTGCTGCCGCTCTCCGAAGAAGCGCTGCGGAACCTATCCCCGACGTGTCTGGACAATCCCGACGTACGCACTCCTCTCTCCGCCCTGCAGGCACCCCCGGACGATGGCCCGTCAGACGACCCAGCCCAGGTGGTGGCACTTTGCGCTGCCCTTCGGACTTGCGCGCCCCACCCCTGGCTGGAAGAGCAGGAGTGGCAGGACTTCCTAGACCGGCTGGGGTCAAACGTTGATAGGCCGATCGACGACGTGGCGGTCATACTGCCACGAGCTACTGGTCGACGGTGGACCACCGTGGACGTACGCGCCGAGGCTTTTGACGAGCTCAGCTTCACGGCTGCCTCTCTCCACCTCGACCAGCATTTGGGAGCCGTAGGGGAAACGGCCGCTCGCATCGCTGAGGCCTTGGGGTGTTAGCGGCGGCGCTAAATGGAGCTGTAGCGGCGGAAGTGTGTGGTGATGCGGCCGTGGTGGAGTCTGGCGGGGGTGCGGGGGTTAGTCGCGGGTGAGTTCAGCGACCGCTTTCTTGGCGC
>JAKAVU010000045.1:4571-12449 GCA_021817185.1 bacterium | reverse complement strand
TCAGCCAGAGCCTGCGTTCCGCCTCCCGATCCAGCAAAGAAGACCGCAGCAGAGGGGTGACATGGACCCTGCCCGCCAGCCGCCTCTCCGCCTGTTCCAGATCGATCGCGGCCGTCGGGTCAGGAGCTGGCATCACCGGTAGGATAGCGGCGCTGCTCCGATCAGCCGTCGTAATCGACAACCACTTTTTCAGTGAGGGGATGGGCCTGGCAGGTCAGCACGTAGCCGTCGCTGCGGTCCTTCTCCTCCAGGGCGTAGGTGTGGTCCATCGCGACCCTTCCCTCCAGCAGGCGGGCGCGGCAGGTGCCGCAGACCCCCCCCTTGCAGGAGAACGGCGCATCGGGCCGGATGGCGGCCAGGGCATCGACGATCTTGCCGCTCCGATTCATGGCGAACTCGGTCTCCCGTCCATTGAGGCGCGCCCGCACCAGCACCTGACCCGGTTGCGCGATCTCCATCTGCTCCCTTGCGGAGCGCACCGGCGCCTCATCCTCGACGAAGAACAGCTCTGCCTTGATCCGCTCCCTCGGCACCCCCAGGCCGGTCAGGGTCCGGCGCGCCTCCTCAATCATGGCGAAGGGGCCGCAGAGCAAAAAGGACGTCACCTGCTCCGGCGCTCCGACCACCTTGTCCATGAGCAGCTGGATCTTGTGGGAATCCAACCTGCCGTTGTTGAGCTCCAGCTGCTGCTGCTGGCGTGAGAACAGATGGACCACCTGCAAGCGGGCGGGGTAGCGGTCCTTGAGATCCGCCAGCTCATCCAAGAACATCGCTGTCTCCACGGTGCGGTTGCCGTAGCAGATGGTCATCTGGCTGTCGGGCTCGGCCGCCAACGCCTCAGCGGCGATGGCGAGCACCGGGGTGATCCCGGACCCGGCCACCAGAGCGACATAGGAACGCCGGGCCCCGCGGTCGAACGGGAGCGTGAAGCTGCCCGCGGGCTCCATGACCTCGAGCCGCGCACCGGGCGTCACCTCCTGGAACAGGAATCGCGAGAGGATGCCGTTGGGGACGCGGCGCACCCCGATCCGCAGCTGGCCCATTGACGGGGGCACACAGATGGAGTAGGTGCGACGCACCTCCGCTCCGTCGACCCAGGCCCGGATGGTGAGATGCTGGCCGGCCTGAAAGTGGAATCGCTCCCGCAGCTCAGGGGGAACCGCGAAAGAGACCGCCACCGCGTCGTCGGCGACCCGCTCGACCGCGGTCACCGTTAGCTCATAGAACCCGCCCCGGCCTGTCGTCGCCGGAGTCGCCTGGGCCAGGCTCACTCCAATGCCTTGAAGTGCTCGAAGGGCTCGCCGCAGGCGAGGCAGCGCCACAGGGACTTGCAGGCGGTGGTGCCGAAGTGGCTCGTCTCCTCGGTCCGCAGGGATCCACACTGAGGACACTTCAGGCTGAGACGGAGGACAGAGTCCCCGCCTCGGGCCACCGGCGGAACGATTCCCATCTCATGCAACCGGGCCCTCGCCCGCTCTCCCATGCGGTCCGTGCTCCACGCCGGCTGCAGCTGGAAGTCGACTCGCACCGATTTGAAGCCCGCCGCCAGCAGAGCCGCGACCACGTCGCGGCGCATCACCTCCAGCGCCGGGCAGCCTGAGTAGGTCGGGGTGAGGATCACGGCGACCTCACCATCCGCTCCCACGTCAACTGAGCGCAGAACTCCAAGATCCTCCAGGGTCAACGCGGGCAACTCCGGGTCAACCACCTGGGCCGCAACCTCCCAGGCACTCAGCTCACCAGCTGGCATCTGGATGGCTCCGATGAAGGTGCTGCATCTCGGCCAGCATGTGACCGAGGTGTTCGGAGTGAAAGCCCTGGCGCCCTCCAGTCCGCTGAAAGCCGGCTTCGGGAACCTCAAGGGTGGAAGCCACCAGCGTGTGTTGAACGAAGGCGTGCCAATCGTCCTTCAGAGCCGACCCCAGCGGCGCCATCCCGGCTTCGGCAAGCTCTGCCGTGATGGCGTCGTCTTCAAACATCTCGGCGGTGAAGGGCCAGAGCGCCGTCAGCGCTCGGACCATACGCTTATGGCTCTCTTCGGTCCCGTCGCCCAGACGCTGCGTCCACGCTGCCGCGTGGTCCCGGTGATAGCGAGCCTCCTTGGCTCCCTTGGCGGCCACCCCCGCCAGGGTGGTGTCCTTTGACTCTGCGAGCGCCTGATACAGCAGCAGTTGGTAGCTCGAGAAGAAGAGGTGGCGGACGATGGTCATGGCGAAGTCGCCATTGGGCTGCTCGACCAAGAGCAGGTTGCGATATTGCCGATCGTCACGCCAGTAGGCGAGATCGTCGGCACTCTTCCCAAGGCCCTGACCGGCGTATCCGAGCAGGGTGCGGGCCTGCCCCAGCAGATCCAGGGCCAGGTTTGCGAGCGCCACGTCCTCTTCGAACTCGGGAGCTCTTGCCACCCACTCCGACAGCCGATGCGACAGGACCAGGGAGTCGTCTCCGATGCGGAGCGAGTAGTCGCAGATGGCGCTGGCCAGCTCCAGTTGGGCGAGCGCGGTCACAGCTTGAGGTCCTCTGGCACCTTGTAGAAGGTGGGATGGCGGTACACCTTGTCCTCGGGAGGGTCGAAGAGCGGACCCTTCTCGTCAGGGTCAGATGCGTGGATCTGGTTGGCCGCCACCACCCAGATGGACACCCCTTCCCCGCGCCGCGTGTAGAGGTCGCGGGCATTTTGGACCGCCATCTCCCAGTCGGGAGCGTGCAGGGAGCCCACGTGGGTGTGTGAGAGGCCGCGCCGACTCCTGACGAAGACCTCCCAGAGCGGCCAGCCCGGCTGTGCGCTCACGCGGCGGCTCCGGTGCCGACTGCCAGATGCTTGACCGCCCATGCCTTGGCCGCCTCCCGAACCCACGCGCCGTCGCTGTCCGCCCGCCTGCGGGCCGCGATCCGCTCAGCGTTACACGGGCCGTCGCCCCGCACCACCCGGTTGAACTCCTCCCAGTCGATGGGGCCGAAGTCATAGTGGGAACGCTCGGAGTTCCAGCGAAGTTCCGGATCTGGAAGTGACAGACCGAGAGCCTCCGCTTGGGGAACCGTCATGTCCACGAAGCGCTGGCGGAGCTCGTCGTTGCTGACCCGCTTGATCCTCCAAGCCATGGACTGCGCGGTGTTGGGCGAAGCCTGGTCCGGCGGGCCGAACATCATCAGGGACGGCCACCACCAGCGGTTCACGGCATCCTGAGCCATCTCATGCTGGGCCGCGGTCCCATGGCTCAACTCCATCAGCAGCTCGAAGCCCTGGCGCTGGTGGAAGGACTCCTCCCGGCAGATCCGGACCATCGCCCGGGCGTACGGGCCGTACGAGGTGTGGGTGAGGGCCAGCTGATTGGTGATGGCCGCACCATCGACCAGCCAGCCGATGGCGCCGACATCCGCCCACGTCAGGGTGGGGTAGTTGAAGATGCTGGAGTACTTCTGCCGGCCGTTCTGCAGCTGCTCCACCAGCTCTTCGCGGCTGATCCCCAGGGTCTCGGCAGCCGAGTAGAGGTACAGCCCGTGCCCGGCTTCATCCTGGACCTTGGCGAGCAGGATGGCCTTGCGTCGCAGCGAGGGGGCGCGCGTGATCCAGTTGCCCTCCGGCTGCATCCCGATGATCTCGGAGTGAGCGTGCTGGGCCACCTGCCGGATCAGGGTCGCACGATAGCGGTCGGGCATCCAGTCGCGAGGCTCGATCCGTTCATCAGCATCGATGCGAGCTTGAAATGCCCGTTCCCGCTCGTCCATCTCCGGTGCTGCCATGACCACTCTCCAATTTCCCGACCGATCGGTCGGTTTTGATTCTGCCCGCAGTGCGAGCCGAAGTCAAGACGGCTTGACCGATACTCTTCAGCATGCCATACCAGGATTCGCCGCCCCCCTCTCCGCGAGGCCGAGGCCGGACCAATCACAACTCCGAGTGGCTGCTCGGTATCGCGGTCGCCGAGTTCAACCGTCGCGGCTACGAGGCGACCAGCATGTCCCAGCTGGCCACGGCGGCAGGAATCACCAAGTCAACCATCTACCATCACTTCGGTAGCAGAGAGCTCCTGCTCCGGGCGGCCCTGGAGCGGGCTCTGGAAGCGCTGTTCGCGGTCCTCGACCAGGACGTTGCGGACGTGCATGGAGCGGGGGAGAGGCTGCGAAGGCTGATCGCCGACACCGCCGGCGCGCTGGTGGCCCAGCTGCCGTATGTGACTCTGCTGCTCCGCGTGAGGGGCAACACCCCTAGCGAGCGCTGGGCGTTGGACCAAAGGCGGGAGTTCGACCGCAGGGTGGCGGCGCTGGTGGCGGACGCCGCGCGGGCGGGGGAGGTGCGGGACGACATCGATCCCGGCCTTGCCACCCGGCTCATCTTCGGCATGGTCAACTCCATCACCGAGTGGTATAGGGCAGATCACGAAGCCCCTTCAGCCGGGCTGGCCGATCAGGTCGCCTCGCTGGCGCTGGAGGGGCTGCGCGGCCGGTGCGGTCCAAGCCCGCGTGAGTCGGGTAAGTGGTAGGTTGAGGTGAGGAGGAAGCCGTGTTCGAAGCGACAGACATCCGCGAGTGGCTGGGCCACGACGTGCTCGATGAGTCGGGGAACAAGATAGGGGAGCTGGAGGCGATCTACTATGACACCGCCAGCGACGAGCCGTCATTCGCCACTGTCAAGGTCGGCAGACTGTCCCACCGGCTCGTGTTTGTGCCACTGGAGGGAGCCAGGGTGGGGTTCGGGTACCTCAGAGTCGCCTACGGCCGCCAGCTGGTTCAGTCGGCACCGTCGATCGACACCGATGGCGGGCTTGAAGCGGCTGACGAGCCGGCGGTCTTTCAGCACTACGGGCTCGCGTACCAGCCCGGTGCGACCGGAGAGCGCCGGCTGGCGAGGCGCTGATCGGGCGGCCAGCTCCAGCGGCAGTTCTGGGGAGGAGCGGATGCATATGATGCGGCCGTGACCGAACCCCCCTTTGACCAGCCGTTCACTGTCAGTGCCATGATCCCGTCCCCGCACGGGCCGATGCCGGCCTATGTGGCCGCTCCCGATGGTGCGGGTCCGCATCCGGCGGTGGTGGTGATCCACGACGTGTTTGGCGCGACTCCCGACCTCCGCGCCCAGGCCGACTGGCTCGCATCCGCCGGGTTCCTGGCGGTGGCTCCCAACCTCTTTCACCACCAGGGCAGGGTCACCTGCATCCGCCGGGCCTTTACGGACCTTCGCCAGCGCCAGGGCCGCACCTTCGACGACGTCGAGGCCGCCCGGGCATGGGTCACCGCCCAGGCCCAGTGCTCCGGTCAGGTGGGGGTCATCGGCTTCTGCATGGGGGGCGGCTTTGCGCTCCTGATGGCGCCGCTCGGTCGCTACCAAGTGGCGAGCATCAACTACGGGCAGGTGCCGGCTGATGCCGAAACCATCCTGATGGGGTCCTGCCCGTTGGTCGCCAGTTACGGCGGCCGGGACCGCACCCTCAGCGGCGCCGCCGATCGGCTCGAGTCGGCCCTCACCCGGCTTGCGATCGACCACGATGTGCGCGAGTATCCCGCCGCGGGTCACGGCTTCATGAACCGCCACCGGGGCCTGCTCCCAACCGTGATGGCCAAGGTCGGCGGGGTCGCCTACGAGCCGGATGCGGCCGCCGACGCCCGGTCCCGAATCGTCGCATTCTTCGAGCGCCATCTGGGCCTGCGGCCGCAGCCGGATTGAGATCCCGGCAACCCCGATCGAAGTGGCACCCGCCCGGGGTCGGGGTGAACGGGGCGATCAGCGAATGCCGGTCAGAGCCGTGCGCTCCTGCCGCTGCCACCGGTGCGACCGCGCGGATCTTGGCTTGTGGGGACTTCAGGCGGCAGGTCGCTGCAGTGGTGAGCTCCATTCCCCCTGGTGAGGTGATGAGCTACTCCCAGGTTGCTCTGCTGGTGGGCCGCCCCGGGGCGGCTCGGGCGGTCGGCAACGTGCTCGCCGGATCCCATGGCCTGCCATGGTGGAGAGTGGTGACCCAGAGCGGCCGCCTGGTGCCGGGCTTGGAGATCGACCATGCGCGTCGGCTGGCGGGGGAGGGATGCGAGGCGATGCCGGTGCCCGGCCCACAGCCGGCGCTAGCCCGCGCTGTGCGGCCCTTGCGCCGCCATCGCGGTTCTGGTCGCGCTCCCCGCGGTGGCAGCAAGGATCAGTAGGCCAGGTTCTGACCGGCGGCAAGATCATCGCCGCCAAATGTGGGCCCGCTGGACCGTCGCCCTCAGCCTCGCAGGTCCAGGATCCGCTTGGCCTTGCCCAGGGATCTCTCGAGCGATCCCGGCTCCACCACGTCGGCATCGACCGTCACCCCCACGGCCTGCTTGATCCGGGTGATGAGCTGGCCCCGGAGCTGCTCCCGCTGCTCCGAGCTCGCTGATCCCGCGGCTGCCTCCACCCGTACCGTCATCTCATCCATCCGGTTCGGGCGGCTCAGCACGCAAACGAAGTGGGGGCTGAGGCCGGGCATCCGCAGCACAATCTCCTCAACCTGGGTGGGGAACACGTTCACCCCGCGCACGATCATCATGTCGTCGGTGCGCCCGCGGATCCGCTCCATCCGGCGCATGGTCCTGGCGGTGCCGGGCAGAAGGCGGGTGAGATCCCTGGTGCGGTAGCGCAGCAGCGGCATCGCCTGCTTGGTGAGGCTGGTGAGCACCAGCTCGCCGAGCTCGCCGTCGGGAAGAGGGGTCCCGGTCTCTGGGTCCACCACCTCCGGGTAGAAGTGGTCCTCCCAGATCGTCAGGCCGTCCTTGGTCTCCACACACTCCTGCGCCACCCCCGGGCCCATCAGCTCCGAGAGCCCGTAGATGTCCACGGCGTGCATGTCCGCTCGACTCTCGATCTCCGCGCGCATCTCTGCGGTCCAGGGCTCCGCCCCGAAGATGCCCACCTTAAGGGAGGTCGAGCGAGGGTCGATGCCCTGCCTGGCGAACTCATCGAGGATCACCAGCATGTATGACGGGGTGAGCATGATCACATCCGCCTTCAGGTCGGCGATCAGGGTGGCCTGGCGCTCCGTCAGGCCGCCCGACGCCGGCACCACCGTGCACCCGAGCCGCTCCGCCCCATAGTGGGCCCCCAGGCCGCCGGTGAACAGGCCGTAGCCGTAGGCGACGTGCACGACATCCCCGGGGCGCCCCCCGGCAGCGCGGATGGAGCGCGCCATGAGATCGGCCCAGGTGTTGATGTCGGCCTGGGTGTAGGCCACCACCGTGGGCCGCCCGGTTGTGCCACTGGATGCGTGAATGCGCCGCAGGTCACGCTGAGGGACCGCCAGCAACCCGAGCGGATAGTGGTCACGCAGATCGTCCTTGGCCGTGAAGGGGAGCAGATGAATGTCGGCGAGCGACCTGATGTCGGACGGGTGCAGCCCGCGGCGCTCGAACTCCTGGCGGTAGAAGGGCACCCGCTCGTAGACGACCGCGACCGTGCGCTGGAGTCGCTCGAGCTGGAGGGCCCGCAGCTCCTCCGGCGACGAGCGTTCGATCGGCTCCAGCGACTCCGGGTTGGGAGACAGGTCCTGCATGTCAGGTGGTGGCGGCCTCTGCTCCGCCGACCTCGAGCCCAGGCATCGGACGGCGGAGGTTGCGGGAGCGTCCCCTGAACTCCACGAGCTGGACGTCATCCCCAGATCGGCGCACTGTGACGTCGTAGATCCCGGACCTGCCCCTCACCCAGCGCTCTTCCGCGACTGCCTCCAGGATGTCACCCTCCCGAGCTGACTCCAGAAAGTTGATGTCTGCCCCAGCCGCCACCACCACCTCGCCGTAGGTGTTGCAGGCGAAGGCGAACGCGCTGTCAGCCAGGGTGAACAGAAATCCGCCATGGCAGATGTGATGTCCGTTGACCATGTCTGGGCCGACCCGCATGCGCAGCCGCGCCCTGCCCGGGGCGATCTCCAC
>JAKAVU010000045.1:0-4561 GCA_021817185.1 bacterium | reverse complement strand
CGATCTGACATCGGCCGCCATCATCAGCTCACCGCAGCGCGCCGCCAGGCGCTCTGCGGCGTCGGCGGCCGGGGTTGCGGGAGGGCTCGCGGTGGCCATGCGTTTCCATGTTAGGGCGCAGAGTCGGGCCCCGCCCCACTCGTTACGATCATCACCATGCAGCCAGGGCGACCAAGACCGGGGCATTCCACGGTTGTGGGCTGGGCGGCGCTCGGGGTCGGGGCGACCCTGCTCGGAGCCGCCGACCTCGTGGCTCGGCTCGTGGCTCCACCGGGCGGTGGCCGCGACACGTTCGGGCTCCGACTGGCTGGAGTCCGCGATCTGGCTCTAGGGGTCGCACTGCTTCGAACCCGTAACCGGAACACCGCATCCAGGCAGGCCCTGGAGCAGGCGGTGGCGATGGTCCAGGTCGGGGACACGGCAACCGCGCTCTGGATGTGGTCGCGGGGAAGGCTGAACCGAGTGACCCTGGTCCTGGTTGCGGGCGGGGCGGCGGCCACCGCGGTCGCCTTGGCGGCTACCCACCGGCACCGGCCTGCCTCCTACGCATCTCCGCGCGCTCGTTAGCGAGCGCCCATGATCCAGGGGTGGTGACGGCGTGACGTCACTGCCCGTGAGCCAGCCCCGGCCCTCCGGTGGCGCCACCCGGCAGCCAGTGGTTACCATCCCATGCGATGAGCCGGGCAGGCTTTGGCGGCGGTCAGCCCGGGTGGAGCTTCATGGAGGCGGCGATTTGAGAGTTCCGTTGAGGCGAACGTTGACGACTGGGCTGGCGGCGACGGCCATCGCCATGGCGGCCATGGTGCCGGCTGCCGCTCACGGTCAGGGGTCCCGGGGAGCGCGGGGGATTCTGCACGGCAACACGGCAAAGGCACTTCTCAGCCAATCCACCGACACCGGACCCGCGTCCGCCTCAGCCCGGGTCGACCTCCTGCTGGGACTGAGCTACGTGACCCCTCAGGGCGGGGTCAGCCTGCCCCAGTACATCACCGATACCGTCACTCCCGGGAGTCCGTACTTCCACCAATTCCTGACTGAGAAGCAGTTCGTTGAGACGTACGATCAGCCGCAGGCCGCCGTCGCGGCGCTCGGTGCCTACCTGGGCGAATTCGGGATCTCGGTGACCAAGAACTATCCCAACCGCATCGAGGCGGTGGGGACCATTGGCCAGGTGGAGCAGGCCTTCAGCGTCACCATCAACAACTATCTGGCGCACGGCCATTCCTACTTCGCCAATCAGGAGAACCCAACTCTTCCGACCCACTTCGCCTACCAGGGCAAGATCTACAACCTGGCCCAGATCGTCTCCGGCATTTCGGGCATGACCAGCTACGACGCGATCCACGCGCTGAGTGTCAATCGCACCGAGCTCGGAGTCGCCGCGGCGAACCCCTGTCAGAGCTTTTGCACGACTCCGATCGGCTACTCGCCCCAGCAGATAGCCCAGCATTACGGCGCCGCCTCACTGCAGACCAAGGGTGACACCGGAGCTGGCATCACCATCGCGGTGGCGACCCTGGCGCCGCTCAAGGACTCCGACGCCGAGGCATTCTGGAGCTACTACGGGATCAACCGGACCGGGACACTCAGCCAGGTGAGCGTCGATGAGGCGCCGACGCATGAGGCGATCCCAGGTTCAGGGGGCTCGGAGAGCTCTCTCGACGTGGAGCGGTCAGGGGCGATGGCTCCAGGAGCCAACATCATCGCCTACATCTCCGTGAACACCAACAATGGCTTCGTGGATCTCTTCGACCAGGTGGCGACTGCGGACCAAGCCCAGGTGATGACCACCTCTTGGGGGGAGGCCGAGCAGGATGAGACCCGGGGTTACGCGATCCTTTTGAACCAGGCGTTCGAGCAGGGGGCAGCCGAGGGGATCAGCATGTTCGCGGCCTCGGGCGACTACGGGGCCTACGACGCCTACCCTCAGTACAAGACACTTGCGGTGGACAGCCCGGCGTCATCCACCTACATCACCGCCGCCGGCGGGACCACCCTACCGAGCTCTTCGCACGGCGTCCTGATCGCCGGGACTGCTGGCGCAACTGGCGCTGTCTACGGAGGACCGAAATCTGAGGCGGCCTGGGGCTGGAGCTACCTGCTCCCGTATTACCAAGACCTTGGCCTCAAGAACATCGAGCAGGCCAAGCGGGCCCTCTACCCGGTCGGGTCGGGTGGTGGTTATAGCCTCTACTTCCGCGAGCCCAGCTGGCAGGAGTCGGTGCAGACGAGCGGCCAGCGCGGGACCCCTGATGTCGCCCTCAACGCCGACCCCTTCACCGGCTACGCCATCTACGACAGCGGCTCTGCGTACTCCAACGCCGCGAACCCCTGGAGCAACGGCTGGGGTGGGACGAGCTTCGCGGCACCCCAGTGGGCGGGGATTACGGCCTTGCTGGATCAGGCGACCGGATCCCCGATCGGCCTGGCCTCGGAGCTCTTCTACAACCTTCCCAAGGTGCACGGCGGAACAGTGCAGGGCTTCACAGCCATCACCTCGGGGAACAACTGGGGCTACACGGCCACCAACGGCTGGAGCCCCACGACCGGCCTCGGGGTCCCCGACGTCGCGGCTCTGGCCACGGCGATCACGACGTACTACAACTCCTGAATTTCAAGAGCTGGCCAAGGTGGGCCCGGGGCGAAGAACCCCGGGCCCACCTTGAGCGCGTCCCTGCGCCGATATTCGCTATGCCAACTCGTCCTGGTTGACGAAGGTCTGACCCGCTACGCTTCGGCCGACGACGGACTCTTGGCGGAGGCCGCCGAGCGAGCAAGCTTGGGCCAGGTGAGAATCGCGAACACCATGAGCGCCAGGCCGGCCGCCGAGAACACGTACCAGGGCCAGGGGCCCATGAGCTGCAGGGGGCTCCAGGTGGGCGGAGGCTCGCGGACGAACATGTAGTCACCACCGGTCGCCAGATTCGCCACTCCGGCGATCACCCCCCAGATCACGGTGGCTGAGAACGCCCGAACGGCGGAGAGCGGCTGCAGACGCAGGGTCCGATCCAGGCCGAGCAGAACCCCATAGCAGAGCAACGTCCCGTGATCGACGTAGAAGGCATAGAAGAGGGGAGAGGGTGCGGAGGCACCGATGGCGGGAAAGGCCAGGCCCAACAGTCCCGCCGGAACACTCCACAGGTAGGCCAGCTCTCTCAGCCGGTCCGCGCCAGGAGCCACCAGCGAGGCGGCGCACACCAGGGTCGCGACGTCGGAGAGCTGCAGGGGCAGGGTTGTCGCCGGCGACCAGGCGTGGATCACAAGGGGCCAGAGGAGAACCACCCCCTCGCTGCCCAGCAGGGCGAGCAGGATGACGAGTCGCAGCCATCGCCCGGGCGATCGGCGCCTCAGGGCCGCTCCCAAGAGCGCTGAGCCCGCCCCGGTCGCCAGAAGTGGCGCCAGGGCCTCCAGGATCGTCATGGAGCCGGCAGCACGGGCCGCATCCTCACCACCATAGGCCCCGGGCACCGCCTTGCACGAACGATCGCCAGCACAGGTGTTCCCATACCGACCCGGCATCAGCTATCATCGGCTCGATGCCAGGGTCCATCCCGCCAGATTCCGGCAGCGCTTGGGACAGGACCGACCCCCCGACCTCCGGATCGGAGCGCGAACTCCTCGCCGCCTGGCTGGACTTCCACCGCGCCACGGTCTTCGTGAAGGTTGCCGGACTCACCGGCGCCGAGGCCACCCGCCACCTGGTTCCGTCACCGCTCACCACCTGCGCGGGCATCGTCCGTCACCTCCGCTACGTGGAACGCTGGTGGTTTCAGGAGGTTCTGGAGGGGCTCGTGCTGCCTCCGCCGGAGCCGGCTGGCCAGGTTGACGCCGAATTCGTCGTCTCCGACACCGACGACCTAGGCCGCCTGCTGGACGAGTATCACCAAGAGTGCGAGCGCAGCCGCGAGATTTTCGCGCGCCGGGATCTGGAGGCGATGGCCCGCAACCAGAGCCGGCCGGTGTCCTGCCGCTGGGTGATGCTGCACATGATCGAGGAGACCGCCCGCCACAACGGCCACCTGGACATCCTGCGCGAGCTCACGGACGGCCAAACCGGAGAGTGACGCGAGCGCACGTACCGGGGGAGGGCCACCGCACTGGGAGGCCATCCTAATCGGGATGCTTACGATAAGGTCTCTTATCCATAGCATCTAGCTGACGTGTGCGGCCGACCGGCTGCCTCCCGCCGTTGCCCAGGACGGCGAGACTTCGGCCCGCCTGGCACCCGTGCCAAACCAGCTGGACCGCACTCGGTGCACTGGATCTACGCTGGGCCGCGCTCGAGTGGGCCGCCGCTCCGCGCCCAGGCGATGGTCCCGCCGCGGACCGAGCGGGCATCGATGCCGGCACGGATCATGTGCCGGGCGGCGGTCAGGCTCCGGTGGCCGCTCGCGCAGATAACGTAGACCGGTCGGTCACGGGGCAGTTCATGAACCTTCAGCGGCACCACCCCCAACGGGATGAGACTGGCTCCGGGGACGTGCCCGGCGTGGTACTCATGGGGCTCGCGCACGTCAACCACGTGCGCACCGCCGGTGTGCGCCTCCAAAAATAGATCAAT
>JAKAVU010000044.1 GCA_021817185.1 bacterium | reverse complement strand
GGAGGTCACCGACCAGGGAAGGCAGGCTCGCTCGGCCACGTCCCGGCCGAGGATGTTGCCGTTGAAGTACATGATCTTGAGGATCAGGTCGCAGACGAAGGAGAAGGGGAGGCGGAGCCCCGCCAGCGAGTCCGGCGCCGGCGGGCAGAAGCTCGGGGCACCTTTGAGCGGGGGGGCGGGGGCGTGCTGGGTCTGCTGGATTTCAGCTGCGGCTTGGGCGGTGTGTCTGGCGGGTGGTGGGTTCATGGTTGTCCTGCGAACGGTATGTTAAGGCTGTCGGCCTCTCAGCCCGGTGGCGGGGAGATCACGAGGCCATCATGAAGGAGAACGCCGGGGTGACTCGGAGTAACCATGGCCTCACACAACGCCCGGCGATTGCCGGATTGCATCATCGATGCCCTCAAACGCGTGGAGGAGGTCGTGGTCGGCCTTACCGCAGTTTGTGGGAGTGAAGTGAGGGGGTAGGGGAGAACCGGCCCGCCGACTTTTCCTACGATCTCTGTATGCCAAAAACCGACATCGGCTGGAGTGCGTCAAGCGATGGGCCAAACACGAGAACTTTGCTTGGGGTCAGGTTACGTAGTCGACGGCTGTGGCAGTGATAGAGCGAGGTCCGAGGCCGAAATAACCTCCGAAGCTCACGAAGGGGACGGTCACCGTGATCTCGCACCCTGTCAGTGCTCCGCCAGTGGCGGTTGTGACACCCGCCTCTGGCGGAGCCGCTTGGTTAAACAAGGTCGTGCCGTAGACGATTGATCCCGCCAGCGGGCCAGCGGCCTTCTGTGCGGTCCCGACCATAGTGGAAGATGGTCCCGTAGGAGCCGTTGCACTCGGGCACTGAGGCGCAGGCAGGCCAGTAGCAGCGCTGATACTGAAGTTGGTGGCGGCCACGCCCCAGCGAGCCGCGGCTTGGGCTGAGTCGTTGGCAATTTGCACCTCGAAGACGTACGTGACTGCGCTGAAAAGACCAATCACCATCGCGAAGAAAATGGGCGCCACCAGAGCAAACTCAACAATGGTCGCACCAGCCTGCAGGAGGCGAGGTCGCCTGCAGGGCACGCTTATGGCACTGCGTCGCTTCACGGCATGATCAGGGCAGTGGCCGTGGTACGGATCGTCACCGGCGAGGGAAGCCCTGGTGTCAGCAGGGGCAAGCGGCAGACCACGACGATCGGTTGATAGTAGTTGGGGGAGCTCACCTCGGGTGGACTGTACGACGCTGGCCCGAGGGTAAGCTGGAGTGCACCAGACGGGCACTCCAGCGGACCAGCGCCGGAGTTGTCCTGTACTATGGTCTGAAGTTCGCCTTGTGTGTAGTTGGGGTTACTGGCGGCGTAGAGGGCTGCTTGCCGGGCGCCGTCGGCAATCTGTATGCCGACGAAGAATGCGCGAGTGAGGTCGGCTCCTCCTGAGATGAGGAGCAGCAGTATTGGCACGACGAGGGCGAACTCGACGAGGCTCTGGCCGCGAGGACGGTGTCTAGCTGAGAATTCGGACAACGGTCGCATCCGCGGAACTGAGGGTGAAAGGGCTGGAGCACAGAGGGGATTCCACCGTCGAACAGACTAGGATGCCGCCGTCGAGGCCGCCACTCACCGCCTCGACTCGGCCGATTAAGTTGTAGTCGCCACTCCCGCTGCAGTTGCTGTAAACGATCTGTACTTTGATAATGCCCTCGACCGCGAGCTCCACACTGGAGCCTCTGCCAGTGACAGTTGAGACCATTGGGACGTAGATATCCGTACCAACCGGGAGCAAAGGCCATTGGCCGCAGGTGCTACCTCCTCCAAAGGGCCCTGCTGTGGTACCGCTCGTGACTTTGATCGTGCAGGCAGGTTTGGAGCCTGGCGGGCAAGGGAGAAAACCCTTGAAGTCGGATGATTGCACATGGTTACAGTTGGTGTCCCAACTGGTTGAGCCCTTTTTCTGTGCCAACAATACGTAGTCGTTAGGTGCCAAAGTGGGCGGGGTACCTGGCCCGGTTGGCGTCAGAGAGTAGCCGTCAAGGGGGCTCACGCTCGATGGGGAACCGGTTGCGCAGGCCACGAACGGAGTCACCATCCCGGAGGGGACAACTCCGAACCCAACGGTGGCAGTCGCTGCCTCGGAGGCCTGACTCACCCCCACCACTTGGAGGAGGATTGTGTGGTGCGAGTTCACAGTGCCCACTGTCACCCCGGATGGGCCTGTCCAAGCGCCGTCGCTGCACCAGTCCCCCCCGGCGTAGGGCAGCACCTGTGGTGTGCCACCAGGGTTCCAGAGGACATAGGCTAGCGTTGGCGGGGCTGTCGCGCTTCCAGACGCCGTGACCGCGGCCCCAGCGATGGTGGTCACGACTTTGCTGATGTCTGTGGCGGAATAAGGGGTACCCCCAGAGGCGAGGCAGGCGTGGAAGTCAGCGGCGAGCATGTTGGCTCCAGCTGTCGCCGCCGTGTCGGAGCCAGCTTGCAGCGTGCGCTGATCAACATAGCTAGTGCCAGCGTCCACCGCCAGCCCAACAATCGCGACCAGAGCAACGGCGGCGATCGCGAACAACACAGCCACCTGGCCCCTCTCATCTCTGTTCACCGAACGTCTCATTCTTGGGGTACCTCCAGCGTCTACTATGACCGATAAGGGCTCGGCACCGCGCGGATCGTTACAAATGTGTTGCGAGCATTCGGGGGGGGAGTGAGATGGAGTGGAGTTCCGCCTGCCCCAGGCAGACGAACTGTACCCCCAATCCACCACGGGTGCAGAGGACGGTCGCCGAAGCACTTGTGAGTGGTCACCGGGGTAATGGTGGGGAGATCTTCCTTCGCCTGGGTCACGACCGGGAGGGCTGTCTGGACGTACTGACGCCGCTGGAGTGTTTTGTGCCTCGCCACTCGCAGGCAGTTGGCCTCCCTTCGTGGGCCGGGGACCAGCTGGGGTGGCCGTCTTGGGTCTCGCCGGAGAGCGGAGAGCCTAAGGCAGGTACCTTGGCCCTGCGTTTGTCCGATGTCGGACATACGGTTGCCGGGCCGCTGAGGTGAGGGGGAGCTCCCCAGGGACGGTCCGGTGTCGGTAGGCTGCAGCTTGGACACGCCCCCAGCCAAGCGAGGGCCGTCGCCTGCTAGCTGGAGGCCCAGGACCTGTTGTCTGCGGCTGGCCCGCAGGGGGGGTAAGGAGCGCTGGTGCGTGAGATTGAGTGCAGGCACAGGCGTGCAGCTGAGGTACATAAGCGTCTCGCTGCACTTCAAGGCTGGCTCCCGAGCGGTGCCTGCCAAGCGGCCACTGGGTCGAGAGACAATCCAGGAATCCGAACGGGCCGACGTAGGTGTGCGCCCGGGGGTATAGGTCATGGCCATATCAGAAGGAACGCGGGCATCGGCGGTTGCACCTGACCAGGGCCTGCCACGAAATAGTAAATCCCCCGGGACGATCTCCTCTAGAATGCATGGAGAGCCTCCGTTGTCCCACCGTGACCACAGAGACCTGATCTTAGCCTGCAAGGCAGCCACGCGCTGGATCCTCCCCCTTGCGCTCTCGCGCCAAGGGGGCTCCGACTTGACTCGGCCTGCGGTTTGACCTCCTCCGAACTCAGGGGCTATACTTACCCCAACCTGGCTCGGCCAGGCGTTTTTGTCTTGGGAGTCCTAAGGTGCCTGCCACCATCATCACCCTCCAGTGCGGCGAGTGCCGCGAGCGCAACTACACTACCCAGAAGAACAAGCGCAACGACCCGGACCGGCTGGAGCTGCGCAAGTACTGCCGCCGGTGCCGCCGTCACACCGCTCACCGCGAGACCAAGTAGGGCGGAGGCGGGTAGCTCAAAGGGGCGTAGCTCAGCTGGTAGAGCAGCGGTCTCCAAAACCGCAGGTCGCGCGTTCGAATCGTGCCGCCCCTGCAGAGCGGCTGAGAGGATCTGAATTTGGCCAACGTCGCAAGCGACACCTCCCCGGAGCGGGCGGAGTCGGGGAGCTATTTAAGAGAGGTATGGAGCGAGCTGCGCAAGACGGTCTGGCCCACCTGGCCGGAGCTCCGTCAGATGACCGGCGTGGTGGTGGTGGCCGTGGTCCTGCTGGGGGTCTTCCTGGGCCTGGTCGACTTCGGCCTGACCGCCGCCCTGGCGCCCCTCTACACCACGACCACGCCCGTGGTGACGCCCGCCCCGACTTCGGCGGTCGCCCCCACCCCGGTGGTCACTCCATCTCCGGCGGCCTCGCCGAGCGCGGCCGCAACCCCCAAGCCGTCCGCCACGCCATGAAGTCATCGGGAGCCAAGCCGTGAGCGCAGCCCAAACCTCGGAAGCTACTGAGCAAGCCAGCTGGTACGTGATCCACGCCTACTCCGGCCATGAGGACAAGGTCAAGGCCAACCTCCTGAAAAGGGTGGAGTCGATGGACATGCACGACAAGATATTCGACGTGCTGGTCCCGACCGAGGAGGTCCTGGAGATCAAGGACGGGCAGCGCCGGCACGTCCTCAAGAGGATCTTTCCGGGCTACATCCTGGTCAAGATGGTGATGTCGGACGAGTCCTGGTACGTGGTCCGCAACACCCCCGGGGTCACCAGCTTCGTGGGGTCCGGCACTCGCCCGGTCCCGCTCCAGGAGACCGAGATGCGCTCCATCCTCCACCAGATCGGAGGGGACGTGTCCACCAAGGTCCAGGTGGAGTTCAAAGAGGGTGACTCGGTGCGGGTGGTGGACGGTCCTTTCACGGACTTCCACGGCAAGGTGGGCGAGATCAACGCCGAGAAGGGCAAGCTCAAGGTGATGGTGAACATGTTCGGCCGGGAGACCCCGGTAGAGCTCGACCTGCTCCAGGTCGAGCGGCTGCGATAGGAGGCAAGTCTCAATGGGCAAGAAGAAGGTCAAGACCGTACTCCGGCTGGCCATCGAGGCGGGCAAGGCGAGCCCCGGCTACCCGATCGGGCCGGCTCTGGGCCAGCACTCGGTGAACATCATGGAGTTCTGCCGGGCCTACAACGACCAGACCGCCTCCCAGGCGGGTCTTGTGATCCCCGCCGAGATCACCATCTTCGAGGACCGCACCTTCACCTTCATCACCAAGACCCCGCCCACCGCCGACCTTATCAAGAAGGCGGCGGGGATTCCCAAGGGTTCCGCCAAGCCCCCCCGGGAGCAGGCCGGAGAGCTGAGTCACGAGCAGGCCTTGGAGATCGCCAAGACCAAGCTCCCCGACGTCAACTCGGGCGATCTCGAGGCTGTGGCCAAGATGGTGGAGGGGACCGCCCGCTCCATGGGAGTCAAGGTAACCGCCTGACGCAAGACCGGTGGGAGGGCATCAAGTGCCCGCCACAACCACCATTAGGAGACCGATATGACAGCAGGTCACGGCAAGCGCTATCAGGAAGCGGCCAAGTTGCTCGAGGGCAAGGAGGCCCTGGACCCCAAGGAGGCGATAAGCCTGGTCAAGCAGGTGAACGCCTCCACCTTCCCGGGGACGGTGGAGCTCCACGTCCGTCTGGGGGTGGACCCCAGGCATGCCGACCAGATGGTGCGAAGCTCGGTGGTCCTGCCGCACGGGACCGGCAAGAGCCGTACCATCGCTGTCTTCGCCCAGGGGGAGAAGGAGCGCGAGGCACGCGATGCCGGAGCCGACATCGTCGGCGGTGAGGACCTGGTCAAGAAGGTCCAGGAGGGCTTCACCGAGTTCGACGTCGCGCTCGCCACCCCTGACATGATGGGCTCGGTCGGACGTCTGGGCAAGATCCTCGGCCCCAGGGGGCTCATGCCCAATCCCAAGGCCGGCACCGTCACCTTCGACATCGCCAGGGCGGTCAAGGAGGTCCAGGCGGGACGGGTGGAGTTCCGGGTCGACCGCTACGGCATCATCCATGTGCCGGTCGGCAAGACCAACTTCGCAGACGAGGATCTCTACCAGAACTTCGCCGCCATGATGGAGGCGATCGTGAAGGCCAAGCCCTCGGCCGCCAAGGGCTCCTACGTGAGGGCCTGTTTCCTGGCTCCCACCATGGGTCCCAGCGTGAGGGTGGATCCCCTGCTGGCCGGACGCCTGAGTGCTGCCTGAGGCGGGAGGATCACAGTAGCCCGACGATCGAGCGGCATCAGGGAGCATGGTCCAGGGCGAGCCTCTCTGGGCTTGCTCTGGGGATCGTTCCCCACGGGGTCTCCGCAGATCGCGAAGCTTGTGCTGGGCCGCGATGACTCCCAGATGCGCCCCGTCGATTGGGGCCAGTTCTGGGAACTCCTATATAATCCAACTCACGGTTGCAACATTGAGATCAGCCGGCACCCGAGACCGCAGGGGCAACAGAGCTCAAAACCCCACCCTGCGCAGGTGAGCCAGGCGGAGACGCTGTTCAGCGCCCTCGCTCAGCCCTCCTGTCTTGAGTCCGGCGCTCCAGGAGGCTTTGCGGAATGATCGCCGACAAGCATGGCGCGGCTCGGATCCCCGAGGCCAAGCAGGAGAACGTGGCGGCCCTGGCGGAGAAGCTGGGGCGGATGAAGAGCGCGGTGCTCACCGACTACCGCGGCCTCACGGTCGCTCAGTTGGAGACCCTGCGCCAGGCCCTCCGCCAGGAGGGGATCGACTACGTGGTGGTGAAGAACACCCTGGCCCGCCGGGCCAGTGGCGAGGCCGGGCTCAGCGAGCTCAGCCCCCACCTGGTGGGACCGACCGCGATCGCCATCAGCTACGACGATCTGAGCGCTCCGGCCCGGGTCCTGATGGAGTACGCGAGGACCAACCGCCGCCTGGAGATGGTCCGGGGCGGAGTCGCCGAGGGGACCGTGCTCTCCGCGGCAGAGGTTCGCCAGCTGGCGGAGCTGCCCAGTCGGGACGTCCTCATGTCCCAGCTGCTGGCGGTGCTGGAAGCCCCCATGTCCCAGTTGGTGGGGCTTTTGGAGGCGCCGGTCCGCGACCTGGTCCAACTGTTGGACGCCAAGCAGGCGGCGGCTTGAGAGCCGCCCCTCTTTCAAAATTGAATTCAAAGCAACCAGCTACCAGCGAAGGAGAGTGAGATGAGCAAGGTGACAGTGGACGACTTCGTCGAGGCCCTGGCGGACTGGACCGTCCTGGACCTGGTCAACGCCAAGAAGGCTATCGAGGACAAGTACGGGATCACCGCCGCCGCCCCGGTTGCGGTTGCCGCAGCCCCGGCCGCAGCAGCAGCCGCCGAGGTCGAGGAGCAGACCGAGTTCGCGGTCATCCTGACCGCCGCCGGCGACCAGAAGATCGCCGCCATCAAGGCGGTCCGCGAGATCACCGGGCTGGGCCTGAAGGAGGCTAAGGACCTGGTGGACCAGGCTCCCAAGCCGGTCAAGGAGGGCGTCACCCGCGAGGAGGCCGAGTCCGTGGCCAAGAAGATCCAGGAGGCAGGCGCGACCGCCGAGATCAAGTAACACGACCCGCAAGCCGGTCAGGGGATCGATTGGCTGGGGTGTCCCAGCAGGTGCGGCTCCCAGGTGTGGTAGCATTGAGCTTCCCTCACCCGTGAAGTTCACCCTACGTTTCCGTTTGCCTGGAGAACTTTAGCCCATGCCGCCAATTCGTGCTGCCATGCCCTCCGCGCCCGCCCGCCTCAGCTACGGGAAGATCCCCGAGATGCTCCAGGTTGGCAACCTGATCGAAACCCAGCTGAACTCCTTCAGGTGGTTCGTGGAGTCGGGGCTGCGCGAGCTCTTCGACGAGATCAACCCGATCACCGACTACACCGGCAAGAACTACGAGCTCCGCTTCCTGGACTACAGCTTCGGAGAGCCCAAGTTCGACCAGGAGGAGTGCCGCAACCGGGACATGACCTTCTCGGCGCCTCTGCGGATCATGACCCGCCTCCACATCAAGACCGGGGAGGCGGCGGGGGAGATCAAGGAGTCCGAGGTCTATCTGGGCGACTTCCCGATGATGACCGGGGAGGGTACCTTCCTGGTCAACGGGACCGAGCGGGTGGTGGTGAGCCAGCTGGTGCGGTCGCCGGGGGTGTACTTCACCGCCGGGGCCGAGCACCCGGTCACCGGCCGTCCCCTCTACGCGGTCAAGTTCATCCCCAACCGGGGGGCCTGGCTGGAGATCGAGACCTCGACCAAGGACGTCCTCACCGCCAAGATCGACCGCAAGCGGAAGTTCCAGGCGACCACCCTCATCCGGGCGCTGGGCTACCCCAGCGACGACGACATCCGCCAGTTCTTCCGCGAGGTCGACAACGACCCCGAGCACCGCTACATCGACGCCACCCTGGAGAAGGACCCCAGCCACGACGTCAACGAGGCCCTGATCGAGCTCTACCGCAAGATCAGGCCCGGTGACCCCCCAACGGTGGAGAACGCCCGCAACCTGCTGCAGGCGCTGTTCTTCAACCCCCGCCGCTTCGACCTGGGCCGGGTGGGCCGCTTCAAGCTGGACAAGCGGCTCGGCCTCTCCGAGGCGGAGGCGAGGGCGCGCGCGGAGGACCCCGAGCTGCGGGTGCTGGCGCACGAGGACTTCATCAAGATCATGCGCCGCCTGATCGAGCTCAACAACGGGCACGGGGAGGCCGACGACATCGACCACCTCGGCAACCGCCGGGTGCGCGGGGTGGGGGAGCTGCTGCAGAACCAGTTCCGCACCGGGCTTTTGCGGATGGAGCGGATCATCAAGGAGCGGATGACGATCTGCGACGCGACCACGGTCACCGCCGCCTCCTTGATCAACGCGCGCCCGGTGGTGGCCGCCATCAAGGAGTTCTTCGGGTCCAGCCAGCTGTCCCAGTTCATGGACCAGACCAACCCGCTGTCGGAGCTCACCCACAAGCGCCGCCTCTCCGCGCTGGGCCCCGGCGGCCTCTCCCGCGAGCGCGCCGGCTTCGACGTCCGTGACGTCCACCACAGCCACTACGGGAGGATCTGCCCGATCGAGACCCCCGAGGGGCCGAACATCGGACTGATGGGGTCGCTCGCGACCTTCGCCCGGGTCAACGACTTCGGCTTCATCGAGACCCCCTTCCGGCGGATCCACCACTCCCTGACCCTGCCCCAGGACGGCGAGCTGCTGGTGGGCCGGGAGCTGCGCGAGGAGGTGGCCGCCCTGCCCGCCGGCACCAAGGTGGGACCGGCCGAGCTGGCCACCCTCACCAAGGCGGGCGTCACCGAGGTCGGGATCGTCCCCTGGGTGACCGACGAGATCCACTTCCTGTCCGCGGACGAGGAGGACAAGTACACGGTCGCGCAGGCCAATGCCCCCATCTCCCCGGAGGGGAGGTTCCTGGTGGAGCACACCCCCGCGCGCACCCGCCACACCTTCAAGGACGTGCCCATCGTGGATGTGGACTACGTGGACGTCTCGCCGAAGCAGATCGTCTCGGTGGCGACCGCGATGATCCCGTTCCTGGAGCACGACGACGCCAACCGGGCGCTGATGGGATCCAACATGCAGCGCCAGGCGGTGCCGCTGGTCAACAGCGACTCCCCGGTGGTGGGCACCGGCATGGAGCTCTACGCCGCCAAGGACAGCGGCGAGCTCATCACCGCACCCTCGGCGGGGACGGTGGTCGGCGTCAACGTGCCCCTGGGTGAGGTCGACGAGCGGGTGAGGATCGTCCGCAGCGGCCAGGACAGCGGTCTCGGCATCCTGTTCCACCCGGACGGCAAGGGGCCGGACGTCTGGTTCGGGGTGCACAAGTTCGTGCGCAGCAACCAGGGCACCTGCCTCTCCCAGAAGGTGATCGTCAACCCCGGCGACCACGTGGAGGCGGGGGCCGTCCTGGTGGACGGGCCCGCGACCGACAAGGGCGAGCTCGCGCTGGGCCAGAACGTGCTGGTCGCCTTCATGCCCTGGGAGGGCTACAACTACGAGGACGCCATCCTCATCAGCGAGTCGGTGGTCCGCGACGACAAGTACACCTCCATCCACATCGAGGAGTTCGAGGTGGAGGTCCGGGAGACCAAGCTGGGCCCGGAGGAGATCTCGCGGGAGCTTCCCAACGTGGGCGAGGAGAGCCTGCGCAACCTGGACGAGCGCGGCATCATCTACGTCGGCGCGGAGGTCCAGCAGGGGGACATCCTGGTGGGCAAGACCACTCCCAAGGGGGAGTCGGAGCTCTCCGCCGAGGAGCGCCTGCTGAGGGCGATCTTCGGCGAGAAGTCCAAGGAGGTCCGCGACAGCTCGCTGCGGGTGCCCCACGGGGAGCGCGGGGTGGTGGTCGACGTCAAGCACTTCAGCCGCACCAACAAGGACGAGCTCCCGGCCGGGGTCAACGAGCTGATCCGCATCTACGTGGCCCAGAAGCGCAAGATCAGCCAGGGCGACAAGATGGCGGGCCGGCACGGCAACAAGGGCGTCATCGCCCGCATCCTGCCGATCGAGGATCTGCCGTTCATGCCCGACGGCACCCCCGTCGAGATCGTGCTCAACCCGCTGGGGGTTCCCAGCCGGATGAACCTCGGTCAGGTGCTGGAGACCCACCTGGGGTGGGCCGCCTCCGCGCTCGGGATCAAGGTCGCCACCCCCGTCTTCGACGGCGCGACCGAGCCTGAGATCGAGGACGAGCTGGAGCGGGCGGGCCTGCCGCGCGACGGCAAGGTCATGCTCCGCGACGGGCGCACTGGGGAGTTCTTCGAGCAGCCGATCACGGTCGGGGTCATCTACATGCTCAAGCTCCACCACCTGGTCGAGGACAAGATCCACGCGCGCAGCACCGGCCCCTACAGCCTGGTCACCCAGCAGCCGCTGGGTGGCAAGGCCCAGTTCGGTGGCCAGCGCTTCGGGGAGATGGAGGTGTGGGCACTGGAGGCCTACGGCGCCAGCCACATCCTGCAGGAGATCCTGACCATCAAGTCGGACGACATCGTGGGCCGGGTCAAGGCCTACGAGGCGATCGTCAAGGGGGACAACACCCTGGACGCCGGGATCCCGGAGTCGTTCCGGGTCCTGGTCAAGGAGCTGCAGGGGCTCGGTCTGGGGGTGGAGATCATGTCCGAAAACGAGGAGCAGATCGTGTTCGCGGAGGACGACATGCCCGACATGCCGCTGGGACTGGGCATCAACCTGGAGCGCGACGAGCGCGACGATGCCGAGGACATCGGCCGCTGAGAGTGACGCTTATTTCTGAATCCGTGTGGGACGCAGCCGATCTCGGCGAGCTGGCTGCGTCCGGGTACCCGCTCATCCACCAATTCGCCAGGAGGCGGACAGGCCTTGCTTAAGCTGGAAAACTTCGATGCCCTGAAGCTGTCTCTCGCCAGCCCGGAGACGATCCTCTCCTGGTCGCACGGCGAGGTGACCAAGCCGGAGACGATCAACTACCGGACCCTGCGCCCGGAGCGGGACGGGCTGTTCTGCGAGAAGATCTTCGGCCCCACCAAGGACTGGGAGTGCCACTGCGGCAAGTACAAGCGCTACCGCTACAAGGGCATCATCTGCGACAAGTGCGGGGTGGAGGTGACCCGGAGCAAGGTCCGCCGCGAGCGGATGGGGCACATCCGCCTGGCCAGCCCGGTCTCGCACGTGTGGTACTTCAAGGGCATCCCCAGCCGGCTGGGGCTCCTGCTGGACATGTCTCCCCGCAACCTGGAGAAGGTCCTCTACTTCGCCAACTACATCGTGACCCGGGTCGACGAGGACGCCCGCGCCCAGGCGCTGCTGGAGCTCGACCCCGAGAAGAGCGAGCGCATCTCCGAGCTGCGGCGCGCCGCCACCGCGGAGCTGGAGAGCTTCCTGGAGGCGCAGGAGCAGAAGCTCAAGGATGTCGAGGCCCTGGCCGAGAACGAGGTGGCGGCCGCCAAGACGGCGGCCGAGGCCCGGCGCGAGAAGCTGGAGTCCGAGGCCGACTCCCTGGCCCAGCGGATCGAGGCCGGGCTGGGCAAGAAGGCCCCCAGCGACATGACGCTCAAGGACCAGGACCGCAAGCAGGTGGTGGTCAAGCGCGGCACCCAGCTCACCGAGGAGCACGCCGACCAGCTGCAGGCGGCGCTGCAGGAGATGCTGGCCGCGATCTCGGAGGAGGAGACCACCGAGGTCAGCCGGATCAGGGAGCGCCGGGCTGCCGAGGCGGCCGCGCTGCGCCAGGAGATGGACCAGCGCCGCGAGGCGGGCGGCTCGGTCGGCGACGAGGAGCTGGCCAAGATCAAGGCTGAGCTGGACGACACCAGGGCCCGTCTCGAGGGGCTCACGGTCCGCCAGCTGCTCACCGACGCGGAGTACCGGGACTACACCGAGAAGTTCGGCTCGGTGTTCCGGGCCGCGATGGGGGCGTCCGCCATCAAGGAGATGCTGGACGCCATCGACCTGGAGGCGGAGTCGACCCACCTGCGCGAGGAGCTGCTGTCGACGAGCGGCCAGCGCAAGCAGAAGGCCGTCAAGCGGCTGCGCGTGGTGGAGGCCTTCCGGAAGAGCGAGACCAAGCCCACCTGGATGATCCTTGAGGTCCTCCCGGTCATCCCTCCGGAGCTGCGCCCGATGGTGCAGCTGGACGGGGGCCGGTTCGCGACCTCGGACCTCAACGACCTCTACCGGCGGGTGATCAACCGCAACAACCGCCTCAAGCGGCTGCTGGAGCTGGGGGCTCCCGAGATCATCGTGCGCAACGAGAAGCGGATGCTGCAGGAGGCGGTCGACGCCCTGATCGACAACGGCCGGCGCGGCCGGGCGATCACCGGCACCGGGAACCGCAAGCTCAAGTCGCTGAGCGACATGCTCAAGGGCAAGCAGGGCCGTTTCCGTCAGAACCTGCTGGGCAAGCGCGTCGACTACTCCGGGCGCTCGGTGATCGTGGTGGGCCCGGAGATGAAGCTCAACCAGTGCGGCCTGCCCAAGCGGATGGCGCTCGAGCTCTTCAAGCCGTTCGTGATGCGTGAGC
>JAKAVU010000043.1 GCA_021817185.1 bacterium | reverse complement strand
CAGCTCCAACGGCTGGAAGGTGGAACCGGGAGGGACCAGCTATTGCGAACATCCGGGGACGGGGCCCGGCCAGTGTGGGCCCGGGATCGCCGCCAACCAGCAGGCCAACTTCCGGCTGCTGTACTCGAGCGGCACCCCGGAGCTGACCAACGAGATGGAAGCGTTGCAGTCAACCCTGAAGGCCAAGGCTGGCATCTCCCTCACCCTCTCCCAGGAGTCCACCGCGGACGTGGCGTCCACGATCCAGGATGGCTGCAGCAAGGCCAAGCCCTGCAACGACTGGGACCTGGCGGACGTGGCGCTCAGCTTCACCTGGACCTATGGCCCAGACTTCCTGCCCACCGGGGAGGAGCTGTTCGTGTCCGGGGCGGTGGACGACTCCGGGGGATACTCGTCGCCGACCAACAACGCCAACGTGGCCGCCACCGAGACCGCTCCCAATGCTGCCGCGGAGATCTCTGACCTGCACCGCTACGAGAACTACCTGGCGGAGCAGCTGCCGGTGCTGTACATGCCGCTGGGGAACATCCAGCTCACCATGTACAAGAGCTCCCTGAAGGGGCTGGTGCCCCAGGACCCCTTCGACATCATCTATCCCCAGCAGTACTCGCTGGGGTGAGGCAAACCAGAGTCTCGCGTCCAGGCCCGGGTTGGGCCGCACCGCCACCCGAAGGCGGGGTTCGGGTGGGGCGGGATCGGCCGCGCCTGCTCATGGCTTCGGCGCCCTCCGGGGGAACGGAGGGCGGGAGCCGCCCACCGACCGCTGGGCGGCTCCGCGAATCTCCCCGAGCCCGGTGTGTTGCCGCGGCGGCTGGCGGCCGCCCCCGCTCGATTTGGGACGGCGCGCCGCTGTCGGGGCGCGTAAGTCCAGCCCGAAGAGGTGTTTAGGGTGACTCTTCCCGGGGGTTCGGCGAATGGCCCGGGGCCCGACCCGGCACCCCTGCTGGCATTGCGGTCCAAGCGGGTATTGGACGCGGCCCACGGCCGCTGGATCACCGATGCCGTGGTGGTGGTGAAGGATGGTCGGATCGTTGAGGTCACCGCTTCCGTGCCAGGGGCGGCCACGCTGATCGACCTCGGTGACAGAAGCCTGTTACCGGGACTGGTGGACGCCCACACTCACATCTTCCTGCAGGGAAACCACGACCCTGGGGAGTACGCGGACCAGATCCTGGCGGAGGATCCGGCTCACCGCGTGGCCCGGGCGGTGCGGTCGCTACGGATCGCCTTGGAGCATGGGTTCACCACCCTCCGCGATCTGGGCACGGAGGGAGCTGGCTTTGCGGATGTGGCGCTGCGGGCGGCGGTCGAGGAGGAGGTTCTGCCCGGACCCAGACTGCAGGTCGCGGGTCCGGCCATCGGGGCCACCCACTCCTACGCGATATCGAACTACCGCTCCGACTGGGCATTCCCGGTGGGAGTCGCCGAGTGCGATGGGGTCGAGGGCTGCCGTCGGGAGGTGCGCCGGCAGATCTCCCGCGGAGTGGACTGGATCAAGGTGTACGTGACCTCGGGGACCGGGGTGCGCGTCGACGAGGACGGTTACTCCGATTCGCCGCCGCCATGGACCATGGCGGAGCTCCAAACCTTGGTCGACGTCGCCCACGAAGGCGGGTTGGCGGTCGCGGCCCATGCCATGGCGGCCACCGGTACTGATATGGCGGTGGCGGCGGGAGTCGACTCCATCGAGCACGGCACCGCGATCCGGCCGGCCACGGCTTATGCGATGGCCGAGCGTGGGATTGCTCTGGTGCCGACGCTGCTGGCGCTCCGCGAGCAGCCGCGGCAGTCGTTCCAGAACTGTCGCGCGGCCGGGGTGCCGATCGTGTTCGGCACCGATGTCGGGGCGTTCTACTGGGACGAATTCAACCAGGCCCGCGAACTGGAGCTGCTGGTCGAGCTCGGAATGACGCCGGCGGAGGCGATTCGGAGTGCGACCGTGGCGGCGGCGGCGCTGCTGCGCAGGGCGGGGGAGCTGGGGGACATCACAGCCGGCGCCCGCGCCGACCTGGTCGCATGCCCGGGGGACCCCCTGCGGGATGTGGCCACCCTGGAGGCGGTCGATGTGGTGATCAAGGGCGGCCAGCTGGTTCTGGCCCCGGACCAGGTGCTGCGACAGCCGGCAGGCGTGACCGGATGAGGCGCCTCGCGCCCCAGTTTGCGAGCGCCGGGTGCCGGAGGCCCGGGCGCCGCCTGACCGGCCCTGCTCAATGGCCCTGTCTTCCGATCGGTGTCGGCTTGGCGGGGCCCGGATGAGAGCGGGCCAGGGTCCGCTCGTGACCGGGTCGGCGGGCGGCCGGAGACACAGGTGGGGTGCGGCCATCGGCCGCGACCCCCGTCGACGAGGACTGGCCGCTGGCGGAGGCTGGCGGATGGACAGGGGAGGTTGCGAGTGGAGCTGACCATGATCGGCGCGGGCGCCATCGGCGGAACCATCGGGGCCCACATGGTGCGGGCCGGGCACGATGTTCTCTTCTGTGACGCGGATGTCGACCATGTCGCCGCGATCAACCGCAACGGCCTGACCATCGAGGGCCCGGTTGTGAACTTCACGGTCGCCGCGCGCGCGGTTACCCCGGACCAGCTGCCGCCAGCGCTTCGCCACGTGGCCATCGCGGTGAAGAGCCAACACACCGCCCAGGCGGCGGAGCCGCTCCGTGGGCGGCTGGCCGCAGACGGGTACGTCGTCAGCTTTCAGAACGGTCTCAACAACGAGACTCTGGCTGCGGTGGTTGGTCGCGAGCGGGTCATCCCCAGCTTCGTCAACTTCGGGGCCGACCTCATCGCACCGGGGCGGATCATGCAGGGCAACATCGGGACCTTCCGGGTCGGCGAGCTCCCACCCCGGGGGATCACCCCCAGGGTCCGGGAGCTGGTGGCCGCTCTCCCGTACGCTCAGGCGACGGACAACATCCTGGGGTTCCTGTGGGGGAAGGAGGCGTACGGAGCGATGCTCTTCGCCGGGGCCGTCTCGGACCTCTCGATCGCGGAGTCCCTGGAGCAGGAGGAGTGGCGTCCCCTGATGCTCGCGGTGGCGCGCGAGGTGCTGGCCCAGGCTCCGGTCAAACCAGAGGGTTTCGACGGCTTCGAGCCAGGCGATCTGGAGGGGTCGCTGGCCCGGCTGGCGGACTTCAACCGCCACAGTGCCAAGTCCCACAGCGGCATCTATCGGGACCTGGTGGTCCGGCGGCGAAGGACCGAGGTCGACGGTCAGCTCGGGGTCCTGCGGGGTCCCCTGACGCAACACACCGCGGCTCTGATCCACGCCATCGAGCGCGACGAGAGGTCCTGTGAGGTGCCGAACCTCAAACTGCTGGCCGCCCTTGAGCGTGCCGAGCGCTTGGGACGTCCTCTGCACGCGATCGTGAACCTGATCTCGGCCCCCAGACGGGCCCGGAGCGGCCCCCTGCTGGGTCATCAGGTGGCGGTCAAGGACATCTTCGATGTGGCCGGGCTGGCCCGGGGCAACGGCAACCCCATCGCCATGGCCGGGCCGGTCGCCGCCGCCGACTCCGCGGTGGTGGCGCAGTTGCGGTCCCTCGCGGCGGATGTCTTCTGCACCACGGCGATGCTTGAGTACGCGGCCGGGGCCACCCATCCTCAGGTGCCCGAGACCCGCAACCCCTATGACTTGACCCGCACCGCCGGGGGCTCCAGCGGGGGCTCGGCGGCCGTGATCGGGGCTGGGGTCTGCGAGATGGCTCTGGGGACCGACACCGGCGGGTCGGTTCGGATCCCCGCGGCCTACTGCGGTGTGGTGGGGTTCAAGCCGTCCCACCTCAGGCTGAGCGCGCAAGGGGTGCAGCCCCTGGCCCCGTCACTGGACGATGTGGGGATCCTGGCCCGGGATTTGGCGACAGCCGACCTCCTGTTCAAAGCGATGTGCGCCGGGGCGGCCCCGGTCCAGCGCGAGCGACTGCGGATCGGATACCTCGGTCCCGGCTGGGACCAGGGGCGGGTGGAGCGGGACGTCGCGACCACTCTCAACCGTGCCCTCAGCATGCTGGCGGACACCGGCAGCGAGGTGGTCGAGATGCCTCACGAGGCGCTCCAGGAGCTGGCGTCTCTGTTCGACGACATCTTCCTGTTCGAGGCCGGCCAGGTTCACGGCGATCGGGTGCGCCGCGACCCCGGCCACTTCGGCCCGGAGACGCTGAGGCTGCTCACAGCCGCGGTCGAGGCGGAGGAGCCCGCCTACCGCCGCGCCCTCAGCCGCCGCGAGCGGCTGCTGCCGGCCGTTCAGGCTGAGCTGGCGAGGGTGGACCTCCTGCTCACCCCGGCGGTGCCCTTCTGCGCGCCCGCAACCACCCCCCCGGTGGACACCGCGGAGGGGCGGGATGAGGGGCTGTTCACCGGCGTGTTCAACGTGGTCGGGGCACCGGCCCTGGTGCTCCCGGGGGGCTGGTCAGAACGGGGACTGCCGATCGGCCTGCAGCTGGTGGGGCCGGTCGGCGGCGATCGGCAACTCCTGGCCGATGGGGCGCTGGTGGAGCGCATCCTGGCAGTACCCCGCCGCGAACCGGTTCGAATCTGAGGAGTTATCGAATGCAAGCAGCTATCTATCGGGGCGCCGGACAGGTGACCGTGGAGGAGGTGGCCGACCCGGTCCTGGTCGAACCCACCGACGCCATCGTCCGGGTGCTTCTCTCTTGCGTCTGCGGGTCCGACCTCTGGGCCTACCGCGGCGTCATTCAGCGGGCGGTGCCGGCCCGGCTGGGTCACGAGTTCATCGGCCTGGTGGAGGAGGTGGGGGAGGAGGTCACCTCGATCGCCCCGGGAGACCTGGTCGTGGCCCCGTTCCAATGGAGCGACAACAGCTGCCCGGCCTGTCAGGACGGACTCCAGACGTCGTGCGTCAACGGCGGCACCTTCGGGGCCCCGGGCACCGACGGCGGTCAGGGGGAGGCGGTCAGGGTTCCCCAGGCGGATGGAACGCTGGTGGCGGTCCCGGGTGGACTGTCCGCCGCCAATCAGGAGCTGCTGCCGGCCCTGCTGGCCGCTACCGACGTCGCCGCCACCGGCCTGCACGGCGCCGTGCTGGCGGATGTCGGGCCGGGGGCGACGGTGGCCGTCATCGGTGACGGGGCGGTGGGCCTGTGCGCGGTGCTGGGGGCGCGCGCGATCCTGGGCGCCGAGCGGGTGATCCTGATGAGTCGGAATCCGGCGCGACAGGCGGTCGGGAGATCATTCGGGGCCACCGACCTGATCGAGGACCGCGGCCCGGCCGGAGTGGCCCGGGTTCGGGAGCTGACCGAGGGTTTGGGAGCCAGGCATGTGGTCGAGGCGGTCGGCACCCCCGAGTCCTGGGAGATGGCGATCGGCATGGCCCGGGAGGGAGGCACGATCGGGGCCGTGGGAGTGCCCCACACCACCCCCACGCTCCCGCTCTTCGACCTCTTTCGCCACCACCTGAGGGTCCACTCCGGGATCGCGCCGGTGCGTCACTACCTGCCGGATCTGGTGGAGCGGATCGTGGCTCGCTCGTACGATCCGAGTACGGACTTCGACATGAGGCTGCCCCTGTCCGAGGTCGCGGAGGGCTACCGGTCGATGTCGGAGCGGCGCGCCATCAAGGTGATGCTCACATGAGCGGGCCCCGGCCCGGGCCCGAGCCGGAGGGGGCTCCGCCCAAGGCGGCCGCCTATTCCGGCTATCGCTCCTACCAGTACCTCACGCCCGGCGTCGACTTTCGCGAGTTCGAGCTCGCCGAGGAGCTGGAGCGGGTGCCGTCGGTGGCGGTCGCGACCTCGCCGGACCAGGAGCAGAGGGTGCAGCGTCTGCTGGGCGAGGGTCCGATCATCTCCTTGCATGACCACCCCTCGGTGATGCCCAAGGACATCGACCAGCTCTTCGAGTACCGGCGCCACGGGCGCGACTTCACTGGCTATTTGGGCCTCAGCCGTTCCGGGCTCGACGCTGTCTTCGACAACCTGGCCGATGGCGAGGGGCAGATCACCTCGCTGGCGGGCTGGAAGTGGGATGACACGCTGGTCGACCTGGGCATGCGCCTGTGCGACCTGGCCCACCAGGACTACGTGACGGTGATCCGCCGGCTGGAGGACTTCGCGGCGGCCCGCCGGCGCGGCCAGCTGGGGCTGGTGCTGGCGATCGAGTCCGCGGCTCCCATCGAGAACGAGCTGGATCGCCTGGACATCCTCTACGGCTTCGGCATCCGATCGGTCGGGGTGACCTACAGCGAGGCCAACCTTCTGGGGAGTGGCCTGGCGGAGCAGACCGACGCGGGGCTCACCGCGTTCGGCCGGCGAGCGGTCAGGCGGATGAACCAGCTGGGGATCCTGATCGACTGCTCCCATGCCGGGGACCGGACCACCCTGGACACCATCGCCGCCAGCTCGGCGCCGGTATCAATCTCGCACGCGGGGGCGCGCTCGCTCTGGCCGACCGCCAGGATGAAGCCGGACGACGTGATTCGCGCCTGTGCCGAGTCGGGCGGGGTGATTGGCATCGAGGCAGCGCCGCACACCACTCTGACCGAGCACCATCGTCGCCACTCGATCGACAGCTACATGGCGCATTTCGAGTACTGCTGCGAGCTGGTCGGGCTGGAGCATGTGGCGTTCGGTCCCGACACCCTCTTCGGCGACCACGTGGGCCTGCACCGGGTGATGGCGGAGCGCTTCGGCCAGCAGCTGCCACCCTCGCCGCTGCCGATCGAGCGGGTGCAGTGGGTGGACGGCCTGGAGAGTCCTGCCGAGACCTTCCCCAACATCCTGCGCTGGCTGGTCGTGCATGGCTACACGGACCAGGACATCAGGCTGGCCGCGGGGGGCAACATCCTGCGGATGCTGGAGGAGGCCTGGAGGCCTGCGGCCGGTGGTTGAGGCCGGGCCGGGCTCGGCGGTCGGGTGGCACCGACCACAGGCGCTGGCCCACGCCAGCTTCACACGGCTCGAGCCCGGGCTGCTCGATCGACTCGGCCGCCTGACCTCGATCGCCAGCGAGGTGAGTGACATCCTGGATCAGCTGGGGCTGACCACCGCCGTCGGCGGGGACGCCATGCAACATCGCACCGGCGACAAGACCGTCATCGGCCACGCTCTCACCCTCTCATACCTACCTGAGCGCGAGCGCTCGGCACCGCCCCAGGGACGTCTGGCCCATCACACCGTGGCTGCGATGGCGGGGCCCGGCGACATCCTGGTCGTGGCCGCCGCGGGCGACGCGTCGATCCTGGGCGGCCAGGGGGCGCGGGCGCTGCGCGCGGCCGGGGTGAAGGGGGCGATCGTGGACGGGGCGATCCGCGACCTGGCAGAGATCGCGGAAGCAGACCTGGTCGTGTGGTCGCGGGCCGTCAGCCCTCGCAGCGGGGTGGGCCGGCTGGAGGCCACCGGGATCAATCAGGCGATCGCCTGCGGCGGAGTGCAGGTCCATCCCGGAGACCTGGTGGTGGCCGACTGCTCCGGGGTCGCCTTCATTCCCTTGACCGCGATCCCCACCGTGATCGAGCGGTTGCTCCCTGGGCGGTCGTGATCAGCGCCCCGATGAACAGCCGACCCTGGGGTGGAATCCCCTCCGGCAGTTCCGCCCGACCAGCGGCGAGACTTCTAAACTGGTCGCCCGGCAGGGCGCTGAGGCTGCGGTCGGGAGCGGGGAGGAGCAGAGGATGAGCGCGGCTGCGGCGAGGGTGGCGGTGGTCACCGGGACGGTGCATGGGATCGGAGCGGCCATCGTCGCCGCGCTTCAAGCCGACGGGATCGTGGTCCACGGGATCGACAAGGATCAGGTGGATGTGACCGATTCCGCCCAGGTCGATCGCTACTTCGGCTCGCTGCCCCAGGTTGACATCCTGGTCAACAATGCCGGCGGCGTCTGCGGCCAGACCTTCTCCCCGTTGGAGGAGATCACCGACCAGGCTTGGCACGCGGTGGTGGACGCCAATCTCACCGGCGCCTTTCACTGCACCCGGGCGGTCGTCGCGGGGATGAAGCAGAGGGGCTGGGGGAGGATCGTGAACATCTCCTCCGGCGCGGGCCGCAGCGTGAGCCTGACCGGCATCCAGGCCTATGCCTCAGCCAAGGCGGGGCAGATCGGATTCACCCGGCAGATGGCGCACGAGCTGGGCCGGTTCGGGATCACGGTCAACTGCATCGCCCCCGGCTTCATCCTCTCCAATCCCACCAGCCGGGCCCAGTGGGAGAGCTACGGGGAGGAGGGTCAGGCCCGGGTGCTCGCGGGGATCGCGGTCGGGCGTCTGGGCGCGGCCGAGGACATCGCCCACGGGGTGCGCTTCTTCTGCTCGGAGCGCTCCTCCTGGATAACCGGGCAGACCCTCTCGATAGACGGCGGCAGTGCTCTCTTTTAACTCCGACCCCGACCGCTACCTCGGCGAGCTCGGGGAGTACGTCGCCATTCCCACCATCAGCCGCGACGCGGACCCGGCGACCATGCGAAGAGGTGCGGAGTGGGTGGCACGACAGCTGGCATCCTGCCATGGCCGGGTGGAGGAGACCGCCGGACACCCCGTTGTGGTCGGCGAGTGGTTGGAACGGCCAGAGGCGCCGACGATCCTGGTCTACGGGCACTATGATGTCCAGCCCACCGGGGACTCCGGCGAGTGGCTCTCCCCTCCGTTCGAGCTCACCCGAGACGGCGAGGTGGCGCGCGGCCGCGGGATATCGGACGACAAGGGGCCGGTCTACATGGTGCTCAAGGTGGTGCAGGCCTTCCTCCAACAGGAGGGCGGGCTCCCGGTCAATCTAAGGTTTCTGTTCGAGGGGGAGGAGGAGATCGGCAGCCCCAACCTGCCGGGTTTCCTGCGGGAGCGGGCGGCACAGATGGGCGCGGCGCTCGTGGTGTCGGCGGACGGCGCGATGTGGCGGCCCGACGAGCCGTCGATCTCGCTGGGCTCCAAGGGGCTGGTCAGCCTCACCGTGGAGGTGGCCGGGGCCAGCGAAGATCTCCATTCGGGTCGCTACGGTGGCACCGTCGCCAACCCCGCGTCGGCGCTGGCAGCGATCGTGGCCGGGCTGCACCACCTCGATGGCGCGGTCTCGGTGCCGGGCTTCTACCGCGGCATACCCCCGCTGAGCCCGGCGCGGCGCGCGGAGATCGCCGCGGTCGATTTCGATGAGGCGGCCTACGCCAGTGACCTGGGAGTGCCGGAGCCATGGGGCGAACCGGGCTACAGCACCCTCGAGCGGCTGTGGGAGCGCCCGACGCTGGAGGTGAACGGCCTCGAGGCGGGGGGCAAGTACACCGTGATCCCGCATCTCGCCCGCGCCCACATCTCGTGCCGCCTGGTGGAGGGGCAGGACCCCAAGGCGGTGCTGGGGGCGGTCTCGGAGCGGATCATGGCGGTGGCGCCCCTGGGTGTGCGTGTGCGAGTCTTACCGGACCCCGGCTCGGTGCCCGCCTATACGATCCCCGCAGATCATCCCGCGGTCCGAGCCGCCGCCGACGCTCTCGCCGAGGTCTATCCCACCAAGCCCGTGCTCTACGCCAAGATCGGGGGCAGTGTGCCAGCGACCGATCTGTTTGCCCGAGCGCTCGGCTGTAAGACCCTGTTCTTCTCGTTCTCGACCGCGGACGAGCGTCTGCACGCCCCCAATGAGTTTCTCCGGATCCGGCGTCTCAGCGAGGGGATGCGGGCCTGGGAGTCGCTGTTGCGCAAGCTCGAGCAGCGGCTGCCACAGCCGACCCCGCGGCCCACTCCGGCGACTTCGGCATGATCACAGCCTCGGAGCGACTCGCCCACCTAAACGATGAGTTCTTCGATGCCATGCACTCGGCCGACCCGCTCTCGGCCACCGTGCTGGGGGTGGCGGGCTACGACGCCAGAGTTCCCGATCTCCGGGGGGAGGCACAGGACGAATCGGTGCGGCGGCTTCGCCACATTGAGGCTGAGCTCTCGGCCATCTCTGGGAAACAGCTCTCGGAACCGGAAGCCACCAACGTGGCCGTGATGACGGAGCTCGCGCGCTCACTGCGAACTGAGTTGGAGGACGGGGTTTGGGCCGCCAACGCCTCCGCGGGCGCATACGTCTCACCTCAGGCGATCGCCTTCCAGGCGATCCCCACCGCGCCGCTTGACAGCCCCGCAGCGGTCGCTGATTACCTGGAGCGGCTCCGGCAGCTTCCCGACTTCTTCGACCGGATCCTCGACCGCTATCGCCAGAGCGCTGCATCCGGCAGATTCTCCACCTCGGTCGGGGTGGCCCAGGCGGTCGAGCAGCTGGAGGGCCATCTCAACCGCCCACTGCCTCACGACCGGTTGCTGGCACCCCTGCTCAGCTCGGGCGCCGCCCGGCCCAGTGACCGCGAGGCGGCCCGGGATCTGCTCTCAGACGCGGTGCGGCCGGCGATGGCCCGGCTCATGGCCGGACTCCGCGATGAGCTGCTGCCCACCGCGCGCCCGGAGAGTGAGGTTGGCATCGGCTTCATCCCAGGGGGCCAGGAGGCGTACCGGCGCGCGGTTCGGCGTCACACCACCACGGAGCTATCTCCCGAACAGATTCACCAGGTGGGCCTGGACGTGCTCGCGGAACTCGAGGAGGAGTGGGGCGAGGTGGGCGGGAGGGTGTTCGGTGGGAGCGACCCTGCCGAGGTGCGTCGCCGACTGCGCGAGGATCCCGCCCTGCGTTTCAGCGGATCCCAGCAGATCGTCGACGTGGTCAGGTCGGCCCTGATCCGGGCCGAGGCGGCTCGCGACGGCTACTTCCCCACCATGGAGATCGCCGATTGTGTGGTGGAGGAGATCGACCCGGTGGAGTCCGGCAATGCGGCCATGGCCTACTACCGCGGTCCCTCCGAGGCCGGGCGGCCGGGGGCCCACTGCGTGCTGACCACCGCTCCCGAGACCCGGTTCGTCTACGAGTACGAGGCGCTCGCCTTTCACGAGAGCGTGCCCGGCCATCACCTCCAGATCGCCTCGGCGCAGCGGCTCACGCAGCTCCCCAAGTACCGGCGCTACCTGGACGCCCAGCTCTGTGCGTACGTGGAGGGCTGGGGCCTCTACAGCGAACGCCTGGCCGACGAGATGGGGCTGTACACTTCCGACCTGCAGCGCTTGGGCATGCTCTCCTTCGATGCCCTCCGCGCCTGCCGGCTGGTGGTGGATACCGGGATGCATCAGCTGGGGTGGTCGCGCCACCAGGCGGTGGAGTTCATGTGGCAGAACACGGCGACGACCATGTCGAACGTGAACAATGAGGTCAACCGCTACATCGCCTGGCCCGGGCAGGCGCTGGCGTACATGATCGGACGGCAGGAGATCGTGCGGCTGCGCCGGGACTCAGAGCGGGCGCTGAAGGACCGGTTCGACCGGAGGGGCTTCCACGGAGCGGTCCTGGGACAGGGGGCGGTGCCCCTGGCGGTGCTGAGGCAGGTGGTCGACCGCTGGCAGCAGTCTGTTCGCGCATGAACCATGCCGGCGCTGGGCGGACTGCCGCGGCCGGCAGGGGGGGCCGTGTAGTTTGGTTTCGGTAGAGGTGCGAGCGTGCACCCAAGAGGAGGTCGCAGGTGTCCAGAACAGGCATTGCTGAACTGACCGCGAATGCGGGTGAGACCCGGCGTGGCTGGGTCCCGGTGCCAGGCATCTCCCCTGTCTGGGAGCTGCCGGCCGTGGTGGTCCGTGGCTCCAGGCCAGGGCCCACCCTGGCGGTGACCAGTGGCATGCACGCCGCCGAGTACGTCCCCATCGAGGCGGTCACCCGGCTCACCCGCCGGCTGGACCCGGCTCGGCTGCGGGGCACGGTCGTGGCGGTGCTGCTGGTGAACTCCCCGGGGTTCTACGAGCGCTCGATCTACGTGAACCCTCGCGATGGCCGCAACCTGAACCGCGTCTTCCCGGGCAGCTCCGCCGGCGGTCCCGCCGAAAAGGTGGCGGCCTTCCTGGTGGAGAACCTGATCACGGGCTCCGATGCCTATGTGGACGCTCACTGCGGCGATCTCATCGAGGCGCTCAGCCCCTTCACCCTGTGGACCAAAGCCGGCGACCCGGATGTCGCCCGCCGGTCGCGCGAGCTGTCAGAGGCCTACGGCTTCGAGCACAGTCTCGGGGTCGAGCCGGAGTCGGTACCCGGCGCGGCCTACGCGACCGCCGCCTTGCTCGGGGTGCCCGCGATCATCGCGGAGGTGGGCCAGCAGGGGATCTGCGACGAGCCCTCGGTGAACCGCCACCTTCGCGGCCTTGAGAACGTGCTCGCGGAACTGGGCATGATCGACCCGGTCGGAGAGAGACCTCCCCTGCCCGAGGCCATGGACGAGATGGTCTGGACCAGGACCGATGTCTCCGCCACCTACCACCCGCAGATCGCAGTCGGTGATCGCGTCGAGCAGGGAGAGGTGGTGGGGGAGTTGCGCGACATCTTCGGGGAGCCGCTGTCGACGATCAGGGCCGATGCCTCCGGCGTGGTGGTCTTCCTGGTCACCTCGCTGGCGGTGAAGGCCGGGGACCCGCTGCTCGGGATCGGAGTGCCGGCTCGGAGCTGACTTCCCTCAGCGGTCCGGCGCCACCCGGGATGTCCGGGGACCCGCGGTCTCAGCAGCTGCCGTTCCAGTTCACCTGGTAGGCGGCTGGACAGTTCACCGGTGCGAAGGCGTTGTTGACCGTGTTGGGGAGGTAGTAGTAGGGGTAGGGCCCGTAGCCCACCTGCACCACGTCGGCCGGTTTGGCGTACCACATCACCGGCTGGCCCGCCAGCGCCTTCTCCATGTAGTCCTGCCACAGGGGAGCGGCTCCGCTGATCCCGGAGGTGACGCTGCTGAGGGTCTTGCCGTCCGGGTTGCCCACCCAGACCCCCGTCACCAGCTGCGGCGTCCAGCCGAAGGTCCAGTTGTCCTCGATGTTGTTGCTGTACTGGCCCGAGGCATTCTGCTTGTCGGAGGTCCCGGTCTTGGCCGAGACCGGCCTCCCCGGCAGGGTGAGGTGGGCGTAGGGCCCGAAGTCCTGGATCCGGTTGTTGTTGTTGGACAGCATCGCGTTCATGATGAAGGCGACGTCGGGGGGCACCACCTGCAGCGAGTTGCGGGCCACGTTGTACTGGT
>JAKAVU010000042.1:2682-13067 GCA_021817185.1 bacterium | reverse complement strand
CCCGGCGTTTCTGGCATGGCGCCCTCCACAATCACCTGGATCTGGTGCTCTCGGCTGCTCTCAGACGGCACCGCCACGTGATCGTCGCTCGGCTCAACCTGCCCCTGCATGACCAGTGAGAGCCGCCGCGCCCGCTCAGCCATTGAGTTGCTCCCGCACTCATGGGGTCAATCAGTTGGCACTGGCCACAAGGTGCTGGCTGATGCAGTCGCGGCATCCGCTGGCCCGCCCCGGTCGAGCCGCACCACGCCTGCCGGGGAAGGATCGTAGAAGAGTTTGGGGTCCTGGGCCCTGCCAGTCCGTCGACTGCGCCAGGCCTCTGGCTAGCGCACCGCGCACTGCGGTAGTCGCGGCCCAATCATGAGCCGATCGCGGTCCCACAGGTGCCGTCAGCCGGCGAAAGGGATGGCGCACATGCCTGGATACATATGGGAGAATACAAGCCGCAACGCGATGAGGCCCGCGCCTGTCGGCTCTCCGACTAATGGCTTCTACCAGGAAGTCTTGGTCGCCTGGAAGCAGGAGTGCTCCGTTGCCCCATCCGTCGTGCGCGTCGGCTCAGCGATGGGCCTCGATGTCGTATGCGCGCGCATCTGCGGCCCTGTGGCCGCGACCCCCACACGGCTCGGGGATCGTCGTCGCCGGGTTGCGGAGGACAGTCTTTCCGCACACCCAGAGCCAACGGAGTCGGCGACAGCGGTGACCAGGGTGACCGACGGACCTGGTGCCGACCACGCCAAGAGAGGTCCATTGTCCGGCCGGGGCACGCTGCATCCGGAGGCCGTCACCGGACCTCCCCATTGGTCCGGCCCATACCCGAATCTGGCAGCGGCCCTGCAATTGCTGTGCCAGAGTCGCCAGCTCGCCACCTGCCTGGACCATCGGGTGGCTCGGGTTCAGGGAGTAAGAATGTCGGAGGCGGAGATCTTGGTACGGGTGGCGGCGGCCAGGGGCGGGTCGGCCACGATGTCGGAATTGGCGCGCGGCAGCGGCTTCACCCAGAGCGGGCTCAGCCGAATAATCGACAGGCTGGAGACGCGCGCGTTGGTTGCCTGCCATTCCGCCCCGGCGGACCGGCGTCGAACCCTGGTGCGCCCCACGGCTACCGGGCTGAACTTGGCTCGCGAACTTCTCGAACTCATGGAGGTGGCCAGCGCTGACGGGATGACGGGGGACATCCAGCCCCGTGGGCGGCTTCCCGGGGCAAGGAGGGAGAGCTGACAGTCTGTGCGGTCGCCGCTGACAACGAGGCCTTGGGCCTCAGGGTCAGTGGATCAGGAGGACCAGGATGAAGACCGCCACCAGGTAGAGCAGGTAGAGGCTGACGTTCCCCGCTTGGATCACGCTGGACCACGCGGCGACCCGCCGGGCGGCCGATACCAGTGGTTGGTACAGGTAGGCCTCGATCGGTTCCACCACGCGCCTTTCATAGCGCACCGAGTGGGCGTAGTAGGGAGCCTGGTGATAGTCCTGATGCACTCTGCGCTGGTCGCGGAAGACACCGCCGAAAGTGGATCGGAACAGATTCGTGAAGCCGGTCGCGGTGTACTGCATCGACGGTCGGAAGGTGCGTCCAGCTCCCACCCAAGGGTCTCGTTCGATCCGTTCCCGCCGACCCAGAAAGTGGATGCCGATAGCTGCTACGGCGATCACCGCCAAGAGGCTGAGCAATATGTAGGGGGGGGAGATGAACGCGTAGTTGAAGCTCGTCGGGGTGATCACCACTCCGTTGCCGGGCAGGATCTGACTCAAGAAGGTTCCGCCCAACTGGGCGGGCAGGGCGAACTGCTTAGGGTGCAAGAATATGGGTGGCAGCAACGCGTTCAACAGCCCCCGGACCGGGGTGGCTCCAAACGCGGACGTGCTCGCCGCTCCTATCCCTATCGCAGGCACCAAGGCGGTGACGATGGCAGCCGCGGCGGTGACCAGCATTCCCAGGCGCATGGTCCGTGGCACCTCGCGCGCGTGGCGGGCTTCGCGGCTGCGCGGAGCCCCCAAGAAGGCGCCACCGAACACTCGGACGTAGGCTGTGGTCGCCAGGGCAAATGTGAGCGTCAGCAGCAGGCCGGCGCCGGCCATATACAGGCGGCTCTCGGGGCTCGTCAGGATACGGGAGCGGATCAGCATCTGCAGCCCCAGCCACTCGGTTTGGAAGCCGTTGAGGGGTGGAACTCCGGCCAGACCCATGGCAGCTAGGAAAAACAGCAAGGTGGCCCAGCGCATCCGCCTGGCCAACCCGCCGAGGCGGTCGAGGTCGAGCCCATGGGCGGCGACATCCACGCAACCTGCGCCCATAAAAGCTGTGCTTTTGAGAAGCGCGTGGTACAGGGCGTGAAGTATCGCCACCACCAGGGCGGCGGCCCCGAGGAGTCTCTGGTGACTGCTGATGAAGACCAGTGCCAAACCGATCATCGCGATCATGAAGCCCAGATTCTCGATCGTGCTGTAGGCCAACATCCGCTTGAGGTTGGGTACCAGTAGGGAGAACAGAACCCCATAGATGGCGGTGACCACCCCCAGCCCCAGGGTGAGGTAGCCCCACCAGACAGCGGGGGGCCCAAGCAGGGTCATCACGGTAAGAATCAGCCCATACACTCCCATTGCGACCACGATTCCCGACAACGCCGCGGACACGTTCGCGGGCGCCGCGGGATGGGCCTCGGTCAGCCATCCTTGCAGAGGGACCAAGCCCGCCTTGACCCCGAAGCCGATCAGGAAGAGAAGAAAGACGGTTGAGGCCATCCCGGCGCCCAGCGACGGGTGCCGGGCGAGGGCGGCGAAGCTGACCCCGGCTCGCAGCGCACCGATTGCCGAAAACCCGACCGCAATCGCGATCAAGCCGAGTTCCGAGAGCGCCAGCATCAGAAATGCAGCCTGCGGCCTCCCCGGCCGGTCGAACTCGACCGTGACCAGCACGTAGGTCGCAATCATCATCACCTCCCACGCCAACAAGAAGGTCAGGGCGTTGGCGGCCGCCAGCACCAGCAAAATGGCGGCAAAGCTGAGGTTGAGCAGGAAGTGGACGCAGGCCTGACGCAGCGGCCCGCCCACATGCGGGGTGTATCCGGCTGTGAACAACGAAATCCCGGTACCGACCAAGCCGGTCAGGAGTACAAACGTGGCTGCCAGCGGGCTCGACCTGAATGCAAACCCTCCCAAAGGAGTGCTGATCGGCAGTGAGAGCGACCCTCTACCGCCGCCGAGCCAGGTGACGGCGGTGAGGACGACCAGAATCCCCGCCACGACTCCCGCGGCGGTGGAGAGGTCGGCGAAGCCACGCCAGCGCAAGACTCCAAGGCCGAAGAGGCTGGCTGCCGCATAGCAACCAAGGGCGGCTGCCAGCAGTTCAAGAGGCATTGTCAATCTCTTCGGAATCGCTGTGCGTCTGCTCCTCGGCACGACCGATCGCCAGCAGCAGTCCGTGCAGCAGAGCCCGTGGGGTTGGCGGACAGCCAGGAATGTATACGTCCACCGGCAGCAGGCGGTCCAGCGGTCCTCTGGTCACCGGGCCTTCGGCGAAGCTGCCTCCACTGACAGCGCAGACGCCAGCAGCGATCACCAACTTTGGCTCGGGCATGGCTGCGTAAGTGGCCAGCAGGGGACCCTCCATGTTGGCTGTGACCACTCCTGTGACCAGCAATAAGTCCGCGTGACGGGGGGTCGGGGTGAAGAACAGACCCAATCGGTGGAGGTCAAGGTAGGGTCCTCCCAGCAGTTGCAGCTCCGACTCACAACCATTGCAGGAGCCGGCATCCACATGACGGATGTGGAGCGAGTGACGAAACAGGCTGGTGGCCCGGCGCTGAACCGCCACCGCCATTTGCTGGAGGTCGGTGGGCGCCGGGGATTGACCGTGCTGCCAGGACACTGACTCGGTCAGCCGGCTGCGGTCAGCCACGGCCACCCGCGGATCCATCACGGGCAGAAAGGCCTCTGGCAATTGTCGGGTGCACCGCCCGCACATGATGCAGGCGCCCGCATCGAATTTGAGGTCTCCCTCGGCATTGGTGCCCCTCGCGGTGATCGCTGCGGTGGGGCAGACTTCAGCCGCGGCCAGGGCGCGCTCGGGCGTCAAGCCTTGCCAGCGCAGTCGCACCCTGGACCCGGCCTGCTCCTCGTCCGCCGCTGCGGGGCCGGGGAACCGGGTGGTCCGAATGCCGCTCCGCAACCCTCGTAGAATCCAGCGACTCATCGGTCGAACTCCGCATGGGAAAGCCCGAAGCTGGCCTCAATCACTGGAAAGTCGGTCAGGTTGTTGCCGCTGGCGCAAGCGTGCGCGAAGGGGTGCCAATTGACCACCGCAGGCGGACGGGCACGCCACCTGGTCACCAGTCCGCGCTCGTCCAGCGCGACGAAATGCACGGTCTCGCCACCGGGCGCCTCTGCCCAGCCCAGAGCGGAACCTGAGCGCACGGCCGGGGCCGGGACCGGCGCGGAGTCGTCTGGCCATGTCTCGAGCAACTGGGCCAAAATTGCGAAGCTCTGTTCCAGCTCCATGGCGTGCAGCACAAAACGAGCTTTGGCGTCCCCCTCGCTGAGCACGGGAACCAGGAGCTGCACCCGCGGGTAGGCGCCGTAGGGATGGTCCCGACGAACGTCGTGGTCGATCCCGCTGGCGCGTCCCACCGGGCCCACCAGGTTGTGTTCGGCGGCATAGGCTGGCTTTAGAAAGGCGGTGGTCTCGAGCCTGTCCACGAAGGTGGAGGTCTCCTGCAGAAGGTGGTGCAAGCGCTGGGTTTGGGACCGCCAAGCTCCGACCTGCGACCGCAGCCACGAACGGGCCGAGGGCGAGGGCACAATCGCGGTGCCGCCGATCCGCACTATCCCGCGCAGGTACCTGTGCCCTGCCAGCCGTCCGGCCGCACGCAGGACGTCTTCCCGGAGCATGCTGTACTGGGCGGCTGCCACCTGCAGCCCGGTCGCCTCGGCCAAGTGGCCGATCACTCCCAGGTGGCTGTGGGTCCTCTCCAGCTCAGCAAAGAGCGTCCGCGTGAACTGTTCTGGAAGTGAGGCTGAGGTCCCCAGCACGCGCTCCACTGCACGGGCGAAGGCGAGCGCGTTGGCGAAGGACGACGTGCCTGCCAGCCGTTCAGCGAGAGGAATGACGTTCTCAGGCGACCGGCCCTCCGCAATGCGCTCGATGGCCCGGAACTTGAAGCCCAAGGTCATGTCCGTGATCACAATGTCCTCCCCGCCGGAGAAGAAGGTGAACCCGCCGGACTCCTGGGGCCCGCTGCGCACTGGGCCAAGGGGCAGTTCGAAGACCCCCTGGCCCGTCACGGCTGGCCGGCGCGCTGTTCGAGGTGCCAACCCCAGCCCGCTTTGATGATGCCGCTCTCCGTGTGCACGATCGATAACCGATGGCTCGCCCTGTCGCAGCGGGTGGGGTGCCGGATGTCCTTGAGGAACCAGCCCGTGCATTTCCAGGATGTCGCGCTCATACCAGCTGGCCGCATGCGAGATGGCGGCTAGGCTTGGGAATTCCGCCTGACTCAGATCGCTGTGAACCACCAGCCAGGACCGGTCACCGGGCACCTCCAGCACCGCGGTCAGGCGGGGATTCCGTCCTGGCACAGTGGTGGCAAACAGGTCGGCCAGATCCATCTCCTGGACTAGATGTCCCAGTTTGCGTGCCAGGTCTGCCTCCGGGCAGTGGGCCACCAGTTCATCAGGCGCGTTGAGTTTCGCCTCCAGCCCGGCTGCGGTGGCGATGCTCAAGGCGGTAGGGCTGGACATCATCGCAGGGCCACCCGGCTGGCGCCTACCAGAATCGAATGCAGAGGGCCTGGAATCCACACCCCCAGCAGCAAGACGGCTCCCAAGAGAAGGTAGCCCGGTACCAGCACCCCCAGGCCGAGCTCGGCTCTTGGGGGCAGAGGCTCTCCCCTGCCCTGGCCAAAGACAATTCGGTTGAAGGGGGCCATCAGAGCCAGGAAGGCCACCAGCAAGATTGCGGCAATCCCCGCAGCCACCGCCCAGGCGTGGTTGACCAGAGCGCCCTCGATGATGCTGAACTCGGAGATGAACAGCCCAAACGGTGGGGCTCCAGCAATCGCCAGCGCCCCCGTGATCACCAGGATCGCGGAGGCGGGAGCCACCCGAATCGCTCCCCGAACCTCGTCAATGGTGGTGGTGCGAAAGCGCAAGAGCAAGTTTCCGGAGTTGAAGAACATGAGGCTCTTGGCGAGGCTGTGGGTGATCATCTGCAGCGATGCGCCCACGGCCGCGATCGGTGCACCGAGGCCAAAGCCGGCAGCGATCAGGCCCATCTGTTCCACCGACGAGTACGCCAGGAGACGCTTGAAGTTGCGCTGGGAGATCAGGAAGATGGCTCCCACCACCATGGAAAGCAGGCCGAAGGCGAGCAGCGCGTCATGCAGACCGGCGGCTTGTTTGTGGTTGGCCGGAGTGACCAACGCCAGCACCCTCACGATGGCCAGCATTGCGCAGTTCAACTCGGCGCCCGAGAGGATGGCGCAGACCGGAGCTGGGGCCTGGCTGTGAGCGTCCGGCAACCAGGTGTGCATTGGGGCCAAGCCGGCCTTGGTGCCAAAGCCCACCAGCACCATCAAAAAGCCGACGGCACCGAGGGAGGCGTTCAGATGCGAGCCCGCCCGCTCCAGCACGGGAATGGAAAAGTTGTAGCTACCACCGAGGCTGCCGATTCCAGCTTCGTAGATGAGGAGGAAGCCAAGCAGAGCGATCAGCTCGCCGGCGACGGCTAGGACCAGGAACTTCCAGGCCGCTTCCAGGGGCTCGTGGGAACCGTAGAAGTCGACCAACGGCGCGGCGGCAAAGGTGGTGGCCGTCACCGCCGTCCAAAGCAGGATGAGGTTGCCAGAGACAGTTGCCAGCACCATGGTGAAGGTGAACAAATGAAACAGGCTGAAGTACTTGCGCAGCTCGCCTGGCCGCAAACTGTGACCCTGGGCGTCGCTGCGGAAGTAGGCGATGGAGTAGGCACCGGCCAGGGCGGTGACCACCACCACCACCAGCAGCACCACCGCATCGAGGTCATCGAGATACAGCCACCGCCCGAACGCGCTGATCGGCCCGCTTGCTAGAAGGCGCGCGATCAGGGTCAGGGCCAGTGCCAGAGTCGCCACTCCCGCTGGAACCACCAGGAGGTAGCGAACTCGATCGCTGCCGACAATGGCGCTCCCGATCCCCGCGAGCAGGGGAACCGCCAGCATAGCCAGGAGGAGGCTGGAGTCGATCATCCGCGCAACCGGGTGAGTTCTGAGGTGTCGGTCCCGGCTCCGGCATCGCGCATGCGGGCGACCAAGAAGCCCATCACCAAGACCGCGATCAGCACGTCCATCACGATCGCGACCTCGATCAGGAGACTCAGCCGAGGGGCCACCACCAGGCTGAGCAGGAGCAGCCCGTTCTCCGCCGCCAGCAGTCCCGCCACCTGGAGGATGGCGTCGCGCCGAGCGATGCTGGTGAACAAGCCCAGCAAGAAGACCGCCAGCGAAATCCCCAGTATCGACGGGGGCAGCAGCTGAGTGACCAGGGGAAGCCTGGTGGCGGCCAGAAGGCCGACCAGGCTGAGTCCTGTGCCGACCAGCAACGCAGTCGGAAAGCGCACGTAGTAAGCGGTTTCACGGCCGGCTACCAGGGCGAAGGCGACCTGATGGCGGAACACCCGAGGGATGAGGACGCCCTTGACGGTCACGATGAGCAGTCCGAACAGCAGCAAACCGATCAATTTGGTGTCCACGTAGAGCGCCAGGGAGACCAGCCCGAGGAGCCAGGATTGGACTGAGTAGGCGGCCACCGCGCTGCTCAGTTGCCGGGTCACGATGAACCAATAGGTGACCAGCAGCAGCAGCGCCGAGAGAATCACCTCAACCAGCATTGGGCTCGAGCCTCAGTGCCATCAATGTCCCACCGTGTAGAGCGCCAAGCCCAGAAAGGCCAACACGAAACTGCCACCCAGGTACTCAGGCACGCGCATGATGCGGATCTTGGCGAGCGCCGACTCAATCCCCACCAGGAGAATCGCCGCCGCCAGCATCTTGCCCATCAGGGTCGCGATGGCAATCCCGAAGGCCGGTACCGTGATCGCACCGGCTAGACCCAAGGGCAGCACCAGGACGTTTAGCCAGACTATGAGCAGAACAAAGAGCTTCATGTAGCCACCCCATTCGAAGAGGGCCAGATCTGACCCTGAGAACTCGTACAGGCGCGAACCCTCGATTGTGGAGAGCTCCTGAGAGCTGTTGGGGTTGTCGATGGGGAGGCGTCCAGCCTCGGCCAGGATCACCATCAAGAACGCCGCAGCAACCAGGGCGTGGCTGGGGACGATATGGGCTGCGCTGGTGAACAGGGCAGCGTTGACCACGAACGGGACCGTGCCCCCGGAGATGAAACCAACTGCAAAGAAGACGACTATGAAGGTTGGCTCGGCGAGCGAGGACACGAACCTGGACCGGCTGCTGCCGAGTCCGCCATAGGGGCTACCGCTGTCCATCGCGGCCAGGTTGGTGAAGAAGCCGCCGATTCCGATCACGAATCCGCTGCCGACCATATCGGCCATGAATGCCCAGCTGAGGGGAGCTGCCGTCAATACCGGGATCAGGATGGCGAATGCGATCGGAGTCGCGAACACGACGTATGGAGCGACCGCGGAGATTGCCGAGCTGTGCGGAGTTCGGCTGCGCTGCTTGCGCAGGTGCTTGGCCAGGTCGTGGTAGGGCTGCAGCAGGGGTGATCCCTGGCGCGACTGGACCTTCGCTTTGAGATTCTCGATCACGCCTCGCAGCAGCGGGGACATGCCCACCACCACGAGTACCGCGATCAGTTGTCCGACGGCAGCCGCTAACACGGCGGCTGGAGTCCGCGCATGCGGCTATCCAAGGTGGCCCTAGCTCCTCTAGTCTCTGGGATCAGTCGAAGCCAGGGGCCATTAGCTCCGCAGGGGAGCGTCTCGGCAGGGAAGCCACGGCGAGCCCCATCGCCGCTTACCTGGAACCCAGCTTAGGGGCCAGGGCGGCCAGGAGTCAAATTATGGCCAGCGCCTGACCCGGGCCCCTGCGCTTGGTCAGCACGAGCAGGAGGTCTGGGCAGCTGATGCCCGGTGCCCAGGTCGACCCTGCGGCGCTCTGGGCAGGCAGGCTTAGATATACCGAGTCCGACCGCACAGTGCACTCCGTCGCGCCGAACCACCGGCGCACCCGGGGCGTTTCGGCCAACCCAGCCTCGAAGAGGGTGGGTTCTCACCGGCCCGCCGGCGGTGACTGACCACGATGCGCCGCAGAGCCCCTGGGTCAAGACCGTGTCCACGCGTTGCCGCACCACTTCCGTGATGGCATCCGGATCCTCCCTGGCGCCCAGAGAATGTGGGCGCCAGGGAGGACTGCAAACCCAACCCCCATGACCCTCGGGCCTGCCGCTCGCAGTCGGGCCCTGTTGGCTAGCCTCAGCCTTGCGTCACCGCTGAGTTTGGCACCGCGCTCCAATGTCGGACCAAGGCCGATAATGGAATCGATCGAGTCGTGGCGCCGCTGCCGCCTGTCCGTGGCCACCCACGGCTTCCCGGACCTCTGGATCAGCTCGGTAGCGTAGAGAGCTACCAAGGCGGCAAGCTTGGCCTGGCAAGAGCTGCGGTTGGGGCTCGCAACCCTTGGATGCGGCGCGGTCCCGCGCACGTCCGTGGAGGAGAGAGGAGAGGGTGGCCAGCTGTCGGACGGACCGCGAGTGGGTGGTCGGGTTGGACGAGGATGGACGGATCGCTGCGGCATCCGCTTTGCCGGATGTGCCTGGGGCGCGAGCTTTCACCGTCCAGCATTTGCTGGAACTGAGCTGGGAGTCGGTCCAGTGGCTGCAGGCCACGGTTCGGGAGCACCTCATCGAGCAGGGACGCACCGTTCATCGCATGGATGAGATGAGTCTCGGTGCGCCCCTTCCCGATCTGGACAAGATCGTCTGCCCTGGCCAGAGCCACTCGGAACCCATGGAGGAGATGGTGAGCGAGTGGCCCGAGTGGCCTAGTCTGCTTTCTTGGTTTCGCAACGCGCTGGAAGGCGGGGGCGACGCGACCCAGCTCCCTCGGGTCAGTCAGCAGGTCGACTATGAGGCTGAACCGGCGGTCGTCACGAATCGACCATGCCGCCACGTCAGGGAGGAGAACGCGCTGCCCCGCATAGGCGGCCACGTGCCACCGACCATCGGCAACGCGCGGGCCGTGCCGGTGCGCACAGGCACGGACACAGTGGGTAAGCAGGTAACCGACTTTTGCCGGGTGGGGCCACGGCCGACGCTGACGGAAGGAGTCTCCGAGCCGCAGGTGCTCGCGCCTGCGACCCATCTCAACGGTGACCAGGAGCGGGCGGGCACCACCTTCGATACTGTTCTCGGTGAAGGGGGGAGCCGATTTCCGG
>JAKAVU010000042.1:0-2672 GCA_021817185.1 bacterium | reverse complement strand
CCCTGGCTTCGACTGATCCCAGAGACTAGAGGAGCTAGGGCCACCTTGGATAGCCGATTTCCGGGCTCTCTAACCGCGTCGGACACGGCTGAGCGCGCAAGGTGGTCTCGCTCACCCGCTGCTGCTGAAGCCTTGGGGGCAAGTCATCACAGGCCACCTGGGTGCGTCGCGGGTGCTCACCGTGGATGAGGGCCTCTCCCCCGTCGCGGCGACCCTCAGCCTGCTGCAAGCGCACCGGCTGCTTGAGGTCTCTCTCAGCCGCCGCCTGGAGCTAGCGACTGGGCTTTCGCTGTCGGAGGCAGAGGTGGTGGTGCGCCTCGTAGCGGCAGCCGGCGGCCGCATGGGGATGCTGGAACTGGCTCGAGCCACCTGCTTCAGCAAGAGCGGTGTTAGCCGGATCGTCGACCGCCTGGAGAGACGGGCACTGGTCGTGCGCAGGGTTTCGGCCAGAGACCGTCGCTTGATCTGGGTCGAGGCGACCGAGGCGGGCCGGGATCTCATGTGGGAGCTGTTGGCGGCACTTCAGGTGGCGGTGGAGGAGGATTTCGCCCGCTATCTCAGCGACGAAGATGTGACTGTGCTGGCGGATCGGCTGGACAAGCTGGTGGCGGGCATAAGGGGGGAAATCGAGGGCGGCGGAGGCGAGGCAGCCCTACTGGACTGATCGCTGGATGTGCCCGTGGGATCTGAGCCCAACCGCGGCCGAGCGTGGCCCTGGCATCATCTTGGAACAGGAGCTCTGCCAAGCACGGCAGTCGCGAGCTAAAGAAGGGGCGAATCATTGAGCGATCAGTTGCGCAGGCGCCGCCTGGGTCAGTCTGGGCCAGAGGTTTCCGAGGTCGGGATCGGCACCAACAATTTCGGCCGGAGGCTTGACCAAGCAGGCGCCACGGCGGTTGTCGACGCGGCTCTGGATCGGGGCGTGAACCTCTTCGACACCGCCGACATATATGGCGGGGGTGACAGCGAACGCTACCTCGGCGTCGCGCTCAGGGGGCGGCGCGATAGGGCTGTCATCGCCACCAAGTTCGGCATGTTCAAATCGGGACTCGAGCCCTCGGATCGACGGGGGTCGGCCGAGTACATCAGAAGGGCGGTTGAGGGCAGCCTGCGGCGACTGCAGGTCGATCAGATCGACATCTACCAGATGCACGAACCTGACCCCAACACCCCAATCGCGGAGACCCTTGGTGCTCTCCACGAGCTGGTCCAGGAGGGCAAGGTCCGCTGGCTTGGGGTATCCAACTTCGCTGGCTGGCAACTGCTCGATGCCCAGTGGACCGCACGCAGCCTGGGGCTCTCCGAGGTGACGTCATCCCAGGATGAATACAGCCTGCTCAACCGAGAGATTGAGAGTGAGGTCCTACCCGCCATCGAGCACCTCGGGCTGGGGCTACTGCCCTATTACCCGCTCGCGAGCGGACTTCTCACCGGCAAATACCGCCGCGGGCAGCCCGCACCTCCCGGAACCAGGTTATCTGCCGGGACTCACGCCACCACCCTGACTGACCAGGCGACCTTCGATGTCATCGAGCAGTTGGAAGGTTTCGCGCAGGCGCGTGGGATCACGCTCCTGCACGTGGCGATCGGAAGTCTGCTGGGGAGGCCGGCCGTGTCCTCGGTGATCGCGGGGGCCATGAGCGCAGAGCAGGTGACCGCCAACGTGGCGGCAGCCTCGTGGGTTGCCTCCGCGGAGGACTGGGTCGAGCTCGACCGGATCACCGGCCGCAGCGAGGGCAAATGACCCCTGCCATGCACCCGAGGGGAGGTGCCCAATGAAGGTTTACATCTCCTGTGACATGGAGGGCGTCGCCGGAGTGGTTGACTGGCAGCAGTGCGGGCCCGGGCCTGAGTTCGAGCTGGGTCGGCGGCTGTTGCTGGCGGAGGTGAACGCTGCAATCGACGGGGCTCTTGAGGCCGGCGCCACCGAGTTTTTGGTGAATGACTCCCACGGGGCCATGCAGAATCTCCCCCCCGATCAGATTCACGGGACGGCCGACTATCTGTCCGGCCGACACAAGCCGCTCTACATGATGGAGGGGCTGGATGAGACCTTCCAAGCGATCTTCTTCATCGGCTATCACGGCTCGGTTGACGGCCCGCCGTCCACCCTGTCGCACACCTACAACCCGGCAGCCGTGCTGGCCGCGGAGCTCAACGGCGCCATGGTGGGGGAGGCCGGCATAAACGCGCTCGTCGCCGCCCACTTTGCGATCCCGATCGCGCTGGTGAGCGGCGACCAGCACACCGCCTCCCAGACGACGGCCCTCTGCCCGGGGGTCACCACCGCTGTGGTGAAGCGATCGGTGACCAGGATGGCCGCTCAGAACCTCCACCCGGAGCGCGCCCGAGAGGTGATCAGAGATGCCGCCAGGTCCGCACTCCAAGGGCTGGGATCGATCAGCACCCCATATTTCGGCGATGACACCACCCTGCGGCTGCGCTTGCGCAACGCGGATCTGGCCGAGTTGGCGACTGCGATCCGAGACGTCCGGCGTACCGGCGACACCGAGGTAGTGGTCGCGGGCAGGGGCTCGCTGGAAGTCTTCCGCAACTTCGTCGGCGTGCTCCACATCACCCGGGGGCTGGCCCAGGAACATTAGGAACCAGGGGGCTGCCTGGATGCCGCCGCGCCGCTTGCCCGCCCCTGGGTTAGGTCCCTACCGGGCAAG
>JAKAVU010000041.1 GCA_021817185.1 bacterium | reverse complement strand
GTGGATCACGGGGCAGACGATCCATATCGACGGAGGAACTCACTAACCTACATTTCTCACGTTGAGGTCTCTTTCCGCAGGTCACCTGACGGCATCTCCTGATTACTGAGATGAGCGCCTGTGGACCGATCGGACCCAAACACGGGGCGAGCAGGCACCCCGCGACGCGGCGCAGTCCACCCGTAGGAGTTCGGATGGAGTTCGCAGACAGTGAAGCGGGAGGCCAAGCGCGGCGGCGTAGCGACGAAGCGATCGCGACCGAGCGAGTCGTCGCTACTCGTACCAGTTTGGTGAGTGTCGGAGCGCTCGCCACTGGTCGGCGTCGTGGCCGTAGAAGACCCTGGCCCTCAGCGCCCGTGCGCGCTCGACCAGGTCACCGGCGCTCCGCCTCGCCAGCTCCGGATCCGCGTGCCCGGTCCAACAGTCGTGCCGGAGATTGTCCTCTTCGTAGATGGCGTCGCCGCAGATGATGACGGTGTCACCATCGTCCAAATGCACCACCACCGACTGGTGCCCGGGCACATGTCCGGGAGTCGGGAAGACCGTGATCCCATCCCCAAGGTCGCTCTCGCCATCGAGCAGGTTGTAGTCGAGACCGTCCAGCCTCCAGTACTGGTTCGGAAAGGAGGGATTGTCGAGGGCAGCGTGGTAATGCTCCCGCTGCACGTGAAAGGTGGCTTTCGCAAACGCGTCATTGTTGCCGGCATGGTCGAAGTGCAGGTGCGTGTTGATCACATCCGTGATGTCGCTGCTTCGCAGCCCCAGTTGAGCCAGACGGAAATCCACGGTGTCCTCCACCCGCATCACAGGTCGAAGTTCCCTGGCGAAAGGGGTGCCACGCCATGTCCGGTCGGGGTCTTCGATGTGGCTGCGATGGATGCCGCTGTCCACAAGCACCCGGCGCCCTGAATCGGTGGTCAACAGGTAGCCGACGATCGGGATGTGTATGCGCAGCCCGTCATCCATCCCCGGCGACAGCACCGCCTTGTCGCAGCAGGCCTCGCCCAGTCCCAGCGGATACAGTCGCTTCATGTCCTCACCCAGCCTCGATCTTAGCGGGCCGTCCCGCGGCTTGTCCCCGGTGCCGCCCTTACGACCTGCGCAGGGTGCCGTGCCGCGCCACAATGAGCTGATGCCGGAGTTGATCGCGTACCAGGGAGAGCCCGGCGCCAACTCCGACGAGGCCGCCCGCCTCCTCTTCCCCGAGTCTCAGACCCTGGGTCTGCCGACCTTTGCCGCGGTCTTTGCGGCCCTGCTGCAGAAGGTGGCCCAGACCGCGGTCTTGCCGGTCGAAAACAGCCGCGCTGGGGTGGTTCAGGAGGTCAGCGACCAGCTCTGGGCCCACCCCGAGCTGGCGGTGGTGGGCGAGCATGTCATGCCGATCCGCCACCACCTGCTCTCGCCGGGAGGGCATCGCGTGGAACGGGCGCTGTCCCACCCCCAGGCACTGGCCCAGTGCGCCACCTGGCTCCAGGAGCACGGCATCGTGGCGGTTCCCCACCCCGACACCGCGGGTGCGGCGCGGCACGTTGCCGAGGCCGGAGTCCCTGGGGACGGCGCCATCGCCTCCTTGGCCGCAGCCCGCCTGTACGGGCTGGAGGTGGTCGCCCAGGACATCGCCGATGAACCATCCAACCAGACCAGATTCGTCGTGGTCACCGACCGCGCTCGGGCCACCCGCCCAATCGGCGGTCGTGCCAAGTCGTCCATGGGCCTGATCGCCCCCCACCGTCCCGGCGGGTTGGTGCAGGTTCTGGAGGTCTTCGCCGCTCTCAAGCTCAACTTGACCCGGCTGGACGCGCGCCCCATTCCCCACCAGCCGTTCCACTACCGCTTCTACCTGGATGCGGAGCTGGACCAGGTCGGGCAGTTGGATGAGCTGCTGAGCAGGTTGGCGGGGGTCAGCCAGGAACTCAGGCTCTTCGGCGTCTACCCGCCCCCGGATCAGCCGGCGGCACATCTGCGAGAACCGCTACCTGAGCGGCGGTGATCCCTGCCGCGGACTCTCGGCCCCCGCCCAGTCCGGTCTCGACCGTCCTCTTCCCACGGGCGTCTCCTGATCGCATGTACGCCGACCCGGGAGGACCGCAACGGGAGGGGTGGGAGGCACGCCGTTAGACCCACGCGCGGAGCGGACCCCGGATCCTTCAGAGGGGTAGTCGGCGGCGGAGCGGTGGTCAAGGACCCGCGATCGGATTCTCTTCGCCCAACTGCCGTTAACGCGGTCCGGGATGACGGGGCTGCGACGGCCGAACGCCTCGCGGTGCGGTCCCGGCCACCCCCGACGACTGGCTGCCCGGGCGGACCGACACCTCCGCGGGCGCGCCGGAGGACGGTCGCCTGCTTTTCTGTCGCACCCACCAGATCGACCGCCCGGACGACCCCGCAACCGCCGTGCCGGCCTGCCTGGGCCCAGCCGGAGGTTCCGGCTCCGGTACCGGTGATCCGTTCCCGTCGGGTGTACGTACCCCCCGATACCGCGCTGGACTCAATGAACCGACCGTCACCGCGCGGGGTGCCGGCAAGCGACAAGGAGGGCATCAAGCCCATGCGGATCTACCAGGCGATCAAGGACAGACCCCGGACGCTGGGGGCCGTGTTGGTGGCCGCCACCTTCGGTCTCTCGGCACTATTCGTGGGCGGGACCGCCATGGCGGCGAGCAGTGGACCATCCGGTGTGCTCCCCGTCTCGCAGGCGACAACCGCCGCGTACGTGAACGGCCAAACGGTGCAGATCCAGTACCCGCAGGAGTACTTCTGCGGTCAGAGCGGCACCTACAGCGCGGTGTCCAGCTCGGGCTGCGAGGTGGGAGTCGCCCCGACCCAGGGGCCGGACGGGCAGAGCGTCGCCGGCATGCAGGTCCTGTACGTCATCGTCCCGCTGTTTGCGAACCCGAGCCCGACCCCGCAGTGCGACACCGTCGGGTTCTGTGTCAACCACCCCACCACCCTGGACCTGACGCCGGTGTTCGGGGCCGGCTACGGCGACATCCCCCTGCCGGCGCACAGCCACATTCTCGACGGCACCGGGGGCGGCTGGTGGAAGATCGATGTGGTCGCGGTCAGCAACGAAGCTGCCTGGCAGCAGCTGACCTCGGGCGCGAGTCTGACCACCCTGCAGGCGATGCAGACCGCCGGCCTGGTCTCGGGATCGATCCCATCCAACCTCTTCCTCTTCTTCAACGTGGTCGGTCACTGATCTCATCCTGAGATCCCCGGGGCGGCCCGCCGGCCGCCCCGGCCCGGCCGACCGAAGTACCAGCCCACCCCCAATGAGGTTTCAGGAGATGCTCAACCCAACGACGATCTCATCGGCCCCAGCGAGGCCGCACCCCCAGGCCCGGGACGCGGCGGCCCTGCTCCTTATCGCGCTCGGCGCCGCGGCGGTGGTGGTGGGGGTCGCCATCCCGTGGATCAGCCTCTTCAACGGCCTCACCGAGGTCAGCGGTATGGGAGCCGATGGATTCTACCTCCTCGGTGTCACCCTGTCCATGGTGCTCCTGACCGCATTCCACCTTCGGCAGGGACGGCCGCTCGCGGTCCAGCGCGTGCTCGTGGGCTTGGGCTCGGTGGTGGTCGCGGTGGCAGCCTTCGACGCCTGGCGGATCATGGCCTTCGTGAACTCACCGGGCGCCCTCAGGCCGCTGGCGATGCCTCAGGTAGGTCCGGGGACCTTCGTGACCGCCGCCGGGGGAACTCTCTTGGTTGCCGGCGCGCTCACCGTCCGCTCGCAGCGTCGCGCAAGCCTGCCCCGGGGATTCTGGCCGCGGCTCTTGCTCGCCGGGCTGCTGGCGGTACCGGCCTGGATCCATTTCGCCATCATCGGGGAGCACCTGGGCCAGACGCTGCTGCTCGGGCTCGGCACCGCCGGTTTCGGCGTCGTGCAGGCGGTGCTCGCGATCCTGATCGTGGCCAGGCCGCGCCGGGAGTACTACTCGGCCGCCATCGTGATGGACGCGGCCCTCATCTTCTTCTACGCGTACAACGTCATGATCGGGCTGCCCTTCGCCAAACCTGAGCTGTTCAGCCCCGGCCTGCTGCTGGGCCACGGGGAGGCGGTTGGTCTGCGCGGAGGGGTCGCCCTCAGCCTGGAACTGCTGGGGCTCGGGCTCGCCTTCTGGCTGAGCGGCCGCAGGCAGACCAGGGCTGTGGCGCGAGCGTGATCGGGGCGGGCCGCGGCACCAGCCGCGGCCCGCAGGGGAGTCCGCCGCTCGGCCGGAGGGCTCGGTCTGATATCCTGCCCCTGTAGTTGCAATAAGTCGACTACAGCCTCTTGGTGATACCTCGCCCCGCTGACATGCGGCGTCCTCGAGAAGCGTGACCACAGCGAAGCCGGCGAGGGCGAAATCGGGCCCAGAGCCCAGGGACATCAAGTTGAACTCATTTCAGGACTTGGGTGTGCGACCGCGCACCCTGGAGAGCCTTTCCCGCCAGCGGCTGCTGACTCCGACTCCGGTTCAGGAGGAGGCGTTACCCCTTTTGATCTCCGGCCGGGATTGCGTGATCCAGTCGCCGACCGGCTCGGGCAAGACCCTGGCCTTCCTCATCCCCCTGTCGGAGAAGTTGGACGGGCATCAGCAGAGTCCTCCCCGGGCCCTCATCATCACCCCCACCAGGGAGCTCGCCACCCAGATCGGCGGGGTCCTGAACCGGCTGGATCCCAGACTCAGAGTCTCCCTGGTCTTCGGAGGGGTCGGCTACCAGGGGCAGATCAACCAACTGCGGACGGCTGATGTCATCATCGGCTGCCCGGGCCGACTGGTCGACATGGCCCAGCGGGGCGCGGCCCGGCTCGGAGCGGTGCAGTACCTGGTCCTGGACGAGGCCGATGAGATGCTCGACGCCGGATTCGCCAAGGACGTGGAGAATCTGACTGAGCGCACCAATCAACGCTTCACGCCGATCGGACGCCAGACCGTGCTGGCTTCCGCGACGATGCCCGATTGGGTGACCAAGATGGCGCAAAAGCACCTCACCAACCCCGGCCGGGTCACCGTCGCCCCCCCCGAGGAGGCGGACCTGGAGCATGGCCTCATCTCCATGCCCAGGGCGCAAAAGGTGGGGTACCTGAGCCAGCTGCTCCAGCAATCGGCATCCACCATCGTCTTCCACCGCACCAAGCATGGAGCCCGCAAGCTCGCCCACGACTTGACTCTGCTCGGGCACACCACCGCCGAGCTCCAGGGCAACCTGTCCCAGGCCGCCCGCGACCGCTCCATCGCCGCGTTTCGCAAGCGCGAGGCCACGGTTCTGGTGGCGACCAACGTCGCCGCCCGGGGGATCGATGTCAAGGACGTCAACCTGGTGGTCAACTTCGAGCTTCCCGACACCGCCCAGTGGCTCACCCACCGGGTGGGACGCACCGCCCGCAACGGAGCCAAGGGCAGAGCCCTCACCTTCCTGTCCGAGGAGGACAGCGAGAAGTGGCGCAAGCTGCGACGCGAGGGCGCACCCGAACTGCGCTTCGTCGACGCGGGCAGGCTGCTCTCCACCGGGTCGATGCACTACGTGGCGGACGTGCCGGGTCTGGTCACGGTCGGGGCCCAGAGGTTCCGACCCCAGGATGGGCGGGGCCCCAGCCACCGCCCAGGCCAGCGGCCGCAGAGGCCCTGGGGAGGCTCGCGCCAGGGACGGTCCTTGGGGGGACCCCGCTCGGGCCCGCGCCGATCAGTCTGACCAAGCAGTCCACTCGCAGTGGCGCGTCCGGAGCCAAGAGCCGGTCAGCCGAGTAGGGAGAGCAGGTCCGCTGCCTCCAGCGCCAGGACGAGACGGCTCGCCCCCAACGGGGTCACCGGGTCGTACCCGGTGAGCTCGCGGATCCGACTGAGTCGATTGAGCACGGTGTTGCGATGGCAGGGCACCCGCCGGGCCGCGTCCGCGGGTGAGCCCGCCCCAGCCAGGTAGATCGCCAGCGTGCGCAAGAGGACGCGACGCTCCTGGGGCGGCAGCACCAGGACTCGCCCCAGCACCGCGACCGCCAGCCTCCGGGCGAGCTCCGGGGAGGTCACCAGCAGGGCCCCGGTCAGACGGTCGTCCAGCGAGGCCACCGCGTGCTGGTGGACCGGGATCGATCTGAGAGCCAGCTCCGCCTGCCGATAGGCCACGCCCGCCTGGGACAGGTCCGCAAACTCCGGGCTCAGCCCTGCCCGGAGCGGCACCACCGTCTCCAGCCCGGACCGGACCACATCGGTGCCGCCCGCTGGCAGCGCCAGCAAACCGCAGTCGCGAGCCTCCTGCACCACCCACTCGGACTTGACCCCCAGGTCCGAAAGCGCCTCCCGCGCCGGCGACTGGTGCGGCTCGACCACCACGACCAGGTAGGGCCCCTGCTCCGGCAGGCCCAGGGTCTCGGCGACGAACACCAGGTCCTTCTCCGCCAGCAGGCCCGAGAGGAGTCCGCGCAGGACTCCCTGCCGCCTGGTCTCGTCCCGGCCCACCAGCCCGGCCTCCGAGTGGCGGTAGGCGGTGCCGACGGCGGCTGACAGGTCATCGGTCAGCTGCCAGACCAGATACGCCGCCTCCATCAGGTCGTCGGTCGGCCGGTCCGGCCGCCGGCGCGCCTCCTCCAGGAGCTCCTCCCAGATCACGCTGCCGCCGAGCCGGTAAGCGCGCAGGACGCTCTCCAAGGGGACGCCGAGCTCGGCCCGGCTGCGCCCGGTGGCCCAGGCCTGCTGCCTCGATGGCGGAGCGCCCTGGGGCAGGTCGGCCAGGGCTCCCAGGTACTCCGCCAGGCTGTCCCTCACCGAGCGCCGCAGCTCGTCCAAGGCTAAGAACCGCTCCTGGCGGTAGCCGGGCTCGCGCTCCAGAATCGCCTGCACGGTGCGCTCGACGATCCCGTCGAGCCGAAGCAACAGGCTCCTGGCGAGTCCGGCCAGGACGGCGACGCTCGCCGGTGAAGGATCGCGCAGGGGCTCCACCGGGGTCCCAGCGGCGCACATGGAGCACCTCCAACGGGTCTATCGGGATAGGGCGGCAGCGCACCCCAGGATGACTAGAGGCCAGCCGGACACCACCCGGCGAGCTATGTTAACCGCAGCCGGCAAACGCCCCAACCGAGCCGTGCGGCCGGCTACTGGGGGGCCGGGCTCTGGGCTCCGTAGCGAGCGCGGATCACCTTCTTGTCGAACTTGCCGACCCCGGTCTTTGGAACCGAATCCAGGATCTCCAGACGGTCCGGCAGCTGCCACCTCTCCCAGCCGCGGGAGACCAGATGCTGCCTGACCTGCTCGAGCGTGATCTCGACCCCCGGCCGGGGGACGACCGCGGCCAGCGGGCGCTCCTGCCACTTCTCATCGGGGATGGCCACCACCGCGGCCTCCAGGACCCCCTCCAAGGCCATGATGTCCCCCTCCATGTCGACTGAGGAGATCCACTCCCCTCCCGACTTGATAAGGTCCTTGGTCCTGTCCACGATCACGAAGTAGCCCTCGGGGGTCATGGTGGCGACGTCGCCGGTGCGGAACCAGCCGTCCTCGGTGAACCGCTCCGGAGTTGCCCCGCCACGGTAGGAGTCGATCACCCAGGGTCCCCTCACCAGCAGCTCGCCGATCGTGCTGCCGTCGCGCGGGACCTCCCGCTCGCTCTCGTCCACGATCTTGACGTCGATCCCGGGCAGGGGCAGTCCCGCCTTGATCCGCACCTCGGACCGCAGCCCCTCCCCCGCCCATCCGAGCATCTTGTGCTTGGGCCAGGCCATACTCGCCACGGGCGAGGTCTCGGTCATCCCCCATCCCTGAACCATGGTGATGCCGAACTCCCTCTCGTAGCGCTCGATCAAAGCCATCGGGGGCTGGCTTCCCCCGGCCATGACGAACCGCAGATGGGGGAGCTGGACCTGGCGCCGGCTGAGCTCCTCCGCCACGCCGGCCCAGATCGTGGGCACCCCTGTCGCCAGGGTCACCTGCTCCTCCTCCAGCAGGCTCACGATCGTCGCCGGGTCCATGAAGGGACCGGTGAAGACCTGCTTGGCCCCCACCATGGTGGCGGCGTACGGCGATCCCCAGGCGTTGACGTGGAACATCGGCACGACGGCGAGACCGCAGTCCTGGGGCCCCATCCCGGTGGCGGCCCCGGAGGTGGTGGTGAGAGCGTGCAGGTAGGTCGAGCGGTGGGTGTACTCCACCCCCTTGGGCCGGCCCGTGGTGCCCGAGGTGTAACAGATCCCCAGGACCGTGTCCTCAGGGATGTCGGAACGGGGATAGCTGGAGGGCTGGGCGGAGAGCAGCTGCTCGTAGCTCAGCACGTTGGCCAGATCGGTGGTGGGCAGATCCTGGGAGAAGACCACGATGTGCTTGACCGTGGTCAGCGCGCCCTTCACCCGCTCCAGTACCGGGAGCAGGCTCTCCTCGACGAAGATCGCCTCGTCCTGAGCGTCCCGGATTATGAACTCGAGATCTTGAGTCGGCAGGCGAGGGTTCAGGGTGTGCAGCACCCGGCCCGTGCAGGGAATGCCGAAGTAGCACTCCAGATGGCGGTAGCCATTCCATGCCAGGGTGGCGACCGGCGCCCCCCGCGGCAGCCCCAGACCGTCGAGGGCGTTCATCAACCGCTGGGCCCGCTCGGTGAACTCAGAGTAGGTGTAGCGGTGTCTGGCGTCGGGCGCCACCTGGGTCACGACCTCGGTGTCCGCAAAGTAACGTCCGGCGTGGTCGAACATCATCCAACTGTTGAGCGACGCCTTCATCATGCCCATGGCCGCGTTCCTCCTTGCAACACCCCGGGCGCGGCTCCCGATGCCGACGGCCGGGATTCGGACGAGAGCATAAGTTGCCGCGCCACCCGGGCTCGGTGGAGGTCGGGCGGGCCGCCGAAGTGCTGTATCCACAGCGCCCGCTTGTAATAGCGGTGCAGCGGGCTCTCCCAGGTGAAGCCCATCCCCCCATGGACCTGGATCACCCGCTCACAGGTGGCGACCGCAGCCTCCGCAGCCGCCGCGTAGGCCGCCGGCGCCCCCACCTGGCCATCCTCCCGGCCCCCCGCCAGGAGCCAGGCGGCCCAGTAGGCGAGGGAGCGCGCCAGCTCGATCTCGACGAAGCTGTTCACCAGTGGGTGGGAGACCGCCTGGTATGACCCGATCTTCTTCTCGAACTGCTCCCTGGTCCGGGCATGCTCGACCCCCCACTCCAACACCTGTTGGGCGAGCCCGACCGCCTCCAGCGCCAGGGCGCTCAGCTTGCGCAGGCGCAACCGCATCAGGAGCTCCGCCGCCGGTGCGCCGCTCGCGAGCAGCTCCCGGTCGGGCCCGAGCTCGAGCCGGCCCATGGGCCTGGTGGCGTCAATCGATGCCAGCGGCTGGCCAACGGCCGCCACTGAGAAGACCTCGTCCTCTCCGGCGACCACCACGCGGTCCACTGCCATGAGGTTGGGGACCAGCCTGGAGCCGACACTGTCGCAGAGCGACCAGCGGACGCGGCCCTGGGCCAGGTCCGGGAGCTGGTCCTCCGGGATCGCCGGCCGGGCGAGCCCCACCGCGGCCAGGTACGGCCCGGGGTAGAGCCGGCGCCCGAACTCCTCGATGAGGATCGCCTCCTCCAGGTAGCCGAGGCCGGCTCCTCCCCGCTCCTCTGGCACCGACACCCCGAGCCAACCCAGGTCGGCGATCTCCCGCCAGGTGGAGGGATCCCAGCCCGGCTCCGAGTCGACCGTGGGGCCCAGCGCCGACGGCGGGAAACGCCGTTCCAGGAACGCCCGGGCCTGGCGTCGCAGCTCCTCCTGCTCCTCGCTGAAACGGAAGTCCATCAGCGGGACCTCGGCAGTTGCAGCACCCGTTCGGCCACGATGTTCCGCAGGATCTCCGAGGTTCCGGCCTCGATAGTGTTGGCGCGGCTGCGCAGCTGCTGATAGTTCCAGAAGCCGTCATCCAGGACCGCCTGCTCGCCCAGCAGTTGGCGTGCCAGCTTGGTCGTCCTCTGGCTGGACTCAGACCACGCCAGCTTGATCACCGATCCCTCGGGACCGGGCATCCCGGTGCGGTCCAGCTGCCCCAGGGAGCGGTGAGCGGTGAGCTTGAGCGCCTGGAGCTGGATCCACTCGTGGGCGATCTGAGCCAGCCAGGGCTCGGCAGCCTCCTGGTCGGCGGCGGCCAGGGCCAGCAGCCTGCGGATTCCACTGTCCAGCAAGCCGGTGAGGGCGAAGCCCAGGGTGGCCCGCTCATGCAGCAGGGTCGTCATCGCCACCTGCCAGCCACCGCCGACCTCTCCGAGCACGTTCGCGACCGGGACCTCGACATCGGTGAAGAAGATCTCGTTGAAGTCCGCATCACCGGTCATCTGCCGCAGTGGCCGCACCTCCACCCCCGGTGAGCGCATGTCGACCAGCAGATAGGTGAGTCCGCGATACCGGGGCGCCGCGGGATCGCTGAGAGTCACCAGGATGCACCAGTCGGCCAGGTGCGCGTAGGAGGACCACACCTTCTGCCCATTGACCAAGAAGACATCGCCCCGGCGCTCGGCCCGGGTGCGGACCGAGGCCAGGTCGGACCCGGCCCCCGGCTCCGAGAACCCCTGGCACCAGATCTCCTCCGCCTGCAGGATGCGCCTGAGGTGGGCCACCTTCTGCTCCTGGGTGCCGTGGACCATGATCGTCGGCCCGGCCATCCCCAGGCCGATCGCCCCCAGGTGCTGGGGCGCGTCAGCCCGGGCCAGCTCCTCCAGGACGATGCCCTCCAGGGCGTGGCGCCCGCCACCGCCACCGTACTCCTTCGGCCAGGTGAGGCCGACATAGCCGGCATCTGACAGTTCCCGGCTCCACCGACGCAGCAGGTCCACGTGGCCGGTGCGTGTACCCAAACCGACCAGCTCCGCCGGCAGATGGGCAGCGATCCAGGCGCGGAGCCCGCTGCGGAACTCGGCCTCCTCCGCCGTGTCCCTCAACTCCAAGGCGTCCCTCCTGTCGCTGGGCGTGGCTCGCCCGCCGCCGCTGTCGCCCGGATTATTTCCCGCCGACCGGATTCTGCGCAATGTCCCGGGCCACACATCCAGCCCGGCCCGGCTGTGCAACTGCCCAATCCGTGATGGGCGGCGTCACAGCCCCGGTCCGCTGCTGTAGCCGGCATCAACCGGGACCACGGCACCATTGACGTAGGAGGATGGATCCGAGACCAAAAAGACGATCACCCGAGCCACATCTTCGGGCTCGGCGAATCGCCCCAGGGGATTGTGCTGCTCGGTGGCGGCTTGGATGTAGGGACTCTCCAGCAGCGGCCGCGCAAACGCGGTGCGGACGACTCCGGGAGCCACCGCGTTCACCAGCACGCCATCCCGGCCGAGCTCCAGAGCCAGCTGCCTGGTCAGCATGTTGAGGGCGGCCTTGGTCAGGTTGTAGACGCCGAGCCCGGGGGCGGGCGACGCCCCCCCGACGCTGGAGACGTTGACGATCCGGCCGCCGTGCTCTCGCATCCAGACGCGATGGGCCTCCCTGATCAAGAGCAGGGGCCCCTGGAGGTTGACGGCGAAGGTCTTCTCCCAGGCCCCGGGCTCCACCTCCAGCAGGGGACCGAAATGAGGGTTGGTGGCTGCGTTGTTGACCAGGACGTCCAGCCGGGAGAAGGTCTCCATCACCTCCTCCACCAGGCGCCGGCAGTCCTCCGGGCTGCCGGCATTGGCGCGGATCCCGATCACCTCACCACCCGGATCCGCCCGCAGCTCCGAGCACGCCGCCTCCAGCTCCTCGGGCTTGCGCGCCGAGATGGCGACACGGCATCCCGCGGCGAGCAGGAGGCGCGCGGTGGCGAGCCCAATCCCCCTGGTTCCCCCGGTCACCAGGGCACTCCGGCCCGCCAGCTCGCCCGGTGCTTCGGTCACCGCACGCTCAGGGAGCGCCTCGGACGTACAGGGTCTGGCCGGTGACGTAGGCGGCGTCGTCGCTGGCGAAGAAGGCGATCGCCGCCGCCACGTCCTCCGGCTGCCCGATCCGAGCGATCGGGTTGGTGGCGGCGAAGCCCTCGCTCATCTGCTCGAAACTGATCCCCATGCGCGCGGCGGTGGCCTCGGTCATCCGGGTGGCGATGAAGCCCGGAGCGACCACGTTGACCGTTATCTCGTAGCGGCCCAGTTCCAGGGCGAGCGTCCGGGCCAGCCCCTGGATGCCCATCTTGGCCGCCGAGTAGTTGGCCTGTCCGCGGTTTCCCAGGGCCGAGGTTGATGAGATCAGGATGATCCGCCCGGCGCGCTGCTTCACCATCACCGTCTGGGCCGCCTGGGCGCACAGGAAGCTGCCCTTGAGGTGAGTGTCGATGACCAGGTCCCAGTCCTCCTCACTCATCTTGTGCACCAGGTTGTCGCGGATCAGCCCGGCGCAGGTGACCAGGATGTCCAGGCGGGAGAGCTCGGTGGCGGTCCTGGCGACCATCTCCTCCACCTCTTGCTTGCGGCTCACGTCGCAGCCGATGCCGATCGCTCGACCGCCAGCCTGGCAGAGGTCGGCCGCAGCCGCCTGCGCCACGTCCTGGTCGATGTCGGCGATGGCTACGGCGGCTCCCTCGGCCATTAGGCGCTTGGCGGTCGCCAGGCCGATGCCCCTGGCTCCACCCGTGACCAGCGCGACTCTGTCCTGCAGTCTCAAAAACTCACCTCCATTCATGCTCATCCTGCTCAGGCTGCCGCCGGGTAGAGCCTGGAGATGGTCTCGGCCACACAGGCGGGCTTGTCCTGCCCCTCGATCTCCACCGTCACCTCCAGCACCACCTGCAACCCCCCGGGCACGTCCCGCACCTCCTTGAGCCCGGCGATGGCTCGCACCCGCGACCCCACCGCCACCGGCGACGTGAAGCGCACTCGATTGAGTCCATAGTTGACCGCCATCGCCACCCCCGGTCCCCGCACCAGGTCCTGCAGCATCATCGGCAGCATGGCCAGGGTGAGATAGCCATGGGCGATGGGACCCCCGAAGGGACCCCGCCGGGCCCGCTCCGGATCGACGTGGATCCACTGGTGATCGCCGGTGGCCTCTGCGAAAAGGTTGACCCGCTCCTGGGTGATCTCATGCCAGGCGCTGACTCCGAGCCGCTCCCCCACCCGATCCCGCCACGGCTGCCACGGATCCTGGCTCAACCTGGTCTCACTCCCTGCTCACAGATCGGAA
>JAKAVU010000040.1 GCA_021817185.1 bacterium | reverse complement strand
CCTGGTGTCGGGACGCAGGGGCCGGGGGGCCAGGGCGTCCACCAGCAGGACCGCCGTGCGGGCGATGGCCCGCGAGGTGGGGTCGTCATCGGGCATCCCCTGCTCGCCCTCCAGCCACTCCGCCAGGTCGCCGGCCATGCGCTTCTCCTCGCGACTGGTCATCTCATGCCTCCTCGGGGGGTTCCTGTGGAGCCACCCGGAGCCGAGGGGCGAACCCCGGCTCGAAGTCCGGTCCAAGTCGTCTCTCCAGGGAGCGCAGCGCCCGAAAGACCAGCAGCTTCACCGCCCCCTCGCTCTTGTGCATCACCTGGGCGACCTCGGCGTTGCGGAGCCCGGACCCGAAGCGCAGCGTGATCGCCTGGCGCTGATCGGGGGAGAGCCGGCGCACCGCGGCCTGTACCCGGCGGACCTGCTCACTGCGGACCGCAGCCTCCTCCGGCCCCTCTCCGGGGTCGACCAGGCCCTCGGGAAGCTCGATCCAGCCGGGGTGGCGATGGTCGCGCAGGACCAGGTTGGACGCCACCCGGTAGAGCCAGGCCGAGTAGGGAACCCCTCGCCACTCGAACTTCCCAATCTCGGCGTACGCACGCATGAAGGTGGTGGCGGTGACGTCCTCGGCCCGCTCCCAGCTTCCGGTCTGGTGATAGACGTATGCGTGGATCGAGTCGACATAGCGGTCATAGAGCTTGGCGAACGCGGCCGGGTCCTGCTTGGCGGCCTCGACGAGGCGGCGTTCCTCCTCCAGTTCCTCCTTTGACCTGGGACCACGCCTGGGTCCGGACGGTCTGTCGCCGCCAGGATCGGGTCCCTTCACTGAAGGGAATTCGGGCAGGCCCACCATGGTTACGCCGGGCTCGCTCCCGCCGCCACCGGGTGCAGCTGCAGCCCCAGGGCGCGGGCCGCGTCTGCAAAGGCGTCCAGCGCCCTGTCCAACTGCTCTCTGGTGTGGCTGGAGGTCACGATGGTGCGCACCCGGCCCTGATCTCTGGCCACGGTCGGATACCCGATCCCCTGGGCGAACACGCCACGCTGGCGCAGCTCGTCGGAGAGGGCCATGGCATGGCGGGCCTCTCCCACGATCACCGGGGTGATCGGAGTCTCGCTGTGGCCGCAGTCAAAGCCAAGCGAGGCCAGGCCGAGCTTGAAGTGCCGCGCATTCTCCCAGAGCCGCTGCTGGCGCTCCGGTTCCGACTCCATGACCTCGAGGGCGGCGAGACACGCGGCGACCACGGCCGGGGGATGCGATGTGGAGAAGAGGAACGGGCGCCCCAGGTGGATCAGGGTGTCACGAAGCTCCTGGGAACCCGCCACGTAACCACCCAGAACTCCGACTGCCTTGCTGAGCGTGCCCACCTGGATGGCAACCCTGCCCTCGAGCTGGAAGTGGTCGACCGAGCCTCTGCCGTTCCGGCCGAGGACTCCGCTCGCGTGGGCATCGTCCACCATGACCGCGGCTCCGAAGGCCTCGGCGCGCTCCACTATCTCAGGCAGGGGAGCGATGTCGCCATCCATGCTGAACACGCCGTCGGTCACCACCAGGATCCGCCGCCTTCCGTCACTCCGGGCCTCCTCGAGGCGCTGTTGGAGACCGTCCATGTCGCGATGGGGGAAGAGGTATCTGGCCGCCTTGGTGAGGCGGATCCCATCGATGATGCTGGCGTGGTTGAGGGCGTCGCTGACGACCGCGTCCGCTTCGCCCAGGACACCCCCCAGGACCGCCAGATTGGCGGTGTATCCACTCTGCAGGGTGAGGGCGGCCGCGGTCCCCTTGAACGCCGCCAGCCGAGCCTCGAGCTCCTCATGCAGGGAGAGGGTCCCGGCGATCGTGCGAACCGCGCCGGAGCCGGCCCCCCAGGTCTTCACCGCCTCGATCGCGGCCTGCTTGAGCCGGGGATGGGTGTTCAGGCCCAGATAGTTGTTTGAGGACAGGTTGATCAGGCGGCGGCCGTCGATCAACACCTCCGCATCCTGCGGGCTGTCCAGCACCACCAGGGGCCGGAAGCGGCCCTCCTGGCGGAGCTGGTCCAAATCCGCGCGCAAGCTCGTGTCCAGGTCGCTCATGCCCATTCGCCCTCCGGAGGATAGAGAATCACCTTGCCCACCGCCCCAGCCCGGGCCAGCTCAGCCGCCTTTTCGAACTCCAGGATGGACACCCGGTTGGTCAGGATGGGACTCACGTCAACCGCGCCGGAAGCCAGGTACCCGGCAGTCCGGTCCCAGGTCTCGAACTGGCGCCGACCGGTCACCCCGAACAGCGTAACCCCCCGCATCACCACCAGGGTGGAGAGGTCCACGGAGATGTCGGCGTCGCCGAGGCCCAGGAGACTCATCCAGCCCCCTGGGGTCATCGTGCGCAGGGAGCCTTCGATGAGAGCGGGATGACCGGACATCTCCAAGACCACGTCCGCCGTCCCCCGGCAGGCCCGCCGCAGACTGGCCTGCAGGTCGCCCCCGGCGGAGGTGTCCACGACCTGGTCGGCGCCCATGGCCTCGGCGATCCCCAGGCGGGCCGCGACCCGGTCCACGGCCACCACCCGGGCGGCGCCCTCAGCCTTGGCTATCCCGACCGCGGCCAGGCCGATGGGACCGCAGCCGGTCACCAGCACCACCCGGTCTTCCAACTGCCCCTGGGACGCCGAGTGGACGGCGTTGCCCATCGGCTCCTGGAAGGCCACCACCGCCGGATCCAGGCCCGCCGGGGCCGGACGGCAGTTGCGGGCGGGAACCACCACCAGCTCGGCGAAGGCACCATCGATGTCGACCCCGAGGATGCGGGTGTTCTGGCAAACGTGGAAGTCACCCCGCTGGCACTGGGCGCAGGTGAGGCAGACGACGTGGGTCTCCACCCCCACCATGTCTCCCACCGCCAGCGGCTCCACCCCCTCCCCCAGGGCCAGCACCAGCCCCGCCATCTCATGGCCCATCACCCTGGGAGGCTGCACCCGCGCCGCCGCCCAAGGGTTCCAGTCCAGGATGTGAAGGTCGGTGCCGCAGACGCCGGTAGCGACCGGCTTAAGCAGGACCTCGCCCGGCCCCGGGCGGGGGTCGGGAACCTCCCCCAACACCGCCCCGGGGCCGGGCCCCCCCTTGAGAACTGCGCGCAAAGTCCCGCCTCCCTCGCCTAGTGGTGGAGCGTCCCTGCCGGTAATCATGCGACTTGCGCCTCGGCACCGCGCGCCGCCAACTTCCGCGCCGGTCGTGGCGTCCACGGATGGCTGCCGGGGCGCCCGAAGAAGACCAGCGGTGGCCCGCCCCGGCCGCTCGCTGGCTCACCCGATCTTGGCCTTCCCCCGGCGCCAGGGATCCGATATTGTGGCCGGGAGACGCCCTCGGGGCGAGCCGGAACGGCAGAGGAGGGAGGCCATGGTGCGCGCGTACATTCTGATGACGCTGGAGCCCGGCAAGGCCATGGATGTGGTCCAGCGACTGCGGGGGGAGCCCGGGGTCATCCAGGTCGATGCGATTACCGGCGAGTACGACGCCATCGCCCAGGTTCAGGCGGAGGACGTCAGGGGCATCGGCGCCCTCATCGTCGACCGAATTCAGAGCTTCAGCGGAGTAGCCCGCACCATCACCTGCCTAGCTGTGGAGTGATGGATCGAGCCGGGGCTCCATCTCGGTCGATCTCAGAGCGCGATCGGGCCGGCTCGACGATCACGAGATCCCGAAAGTAAGCCCGGTAGAATCCCCGGTCCCGGGTGAGCAGACGGTCCGCCACGTCGAGGGCATGCGCTCCAATCAGGAAGTCGGGTGCCAGACGCTGGCGGTCCCCGCCGCGGCGGTGGTACTCGCGTTGGATCCTGGAGGCCCGCAGCGCCGCCCGCTCGGAGGTGGGCTCATAGTGGATCCCCAGTTCAGAGAGGACATGCCGGGCCTCCTCAGGGCTGTGAAACAGACCGGCCACCTCGGAGTACACGACATCGCAGGCGACCAGCGGTCCGCGCCGCCGGCTGGCACCGAGGGCCTCCCAGGATGCCATCCCTCGCTCCGGATCGGGACTGAGCACATCGATCAGGACGTTGGAATCGATGGCGGTTATCACAGCTGGTCCACCGGTCCCCGCAGCTGATCCATGACGGTGTCGGTGGCGACGCCCAAACCCAGGTAGCCGAAGAGCGTCCGGTCGGGCGCGCCGGCACCCAACCGATCCCCCTCCGAGGTCTTCTCTCCTGGCTCAGCCGCCGGCCACTCCCGGCCGTGCCCGCGTTCGGTTTGTTCGCTCAAGCTGTCCCTCCCCGCGGCGACCGGCTGTCTGAGTCAGTTGGGGGCTCGCCGCCACCACCCGCACTGGGAGGAGTCCGCTGTGGGGCGGCCGCGGGGACGTCTCAACTCAAATAGGGGGCGGTGGCGTGACCCTGTTGGGCGGCATCCATCACGACCTCGCTGACCGTGGGGTGGGCGTGGATCACATCCCCCAATTCGGCCATCGTGAAGCCGTCGCTGATGGCGACCCCCACCTCATGGATGAGCTCGACGGCGTGCGGGCCCATGATGGTGGCGCCCAGCAGGCGGTCGTCTTGGGCATCGGCCACCAGCTGAACGTAGCCCTCCGGCTCGCCCTCCGCCAGCGCCTTCGCCTCGCCGATGAAGCGGGCCTGGCCGATGCGGACCTCGTGGCCGGCCTCCCGGGCCAGATCCGCATGCAGGCCGACCGTGGCTATCTCGGGGCTGGTGAAGATGCAGCTGGGAACAACCGTCCGATCCATGGGCCGCATCCGCAGCGGGTCCAGTGCGTTCTCCACGGCCCGGGCCGCCTCCGCACTGGCCAGGTGGGCCAGCTGCAGCCCGCCGATGCAGTCACCCGCCGCCCAGATGGTGTGGTTGGCGGTCCGCAGGTACTCGTCCACCTCCAGGTGGCCGCTCTGGTTCACGCGCAGACCCGCCTCCACCAGCCCGATCCCGGCCGTCTGGGGCGTTCTCCCCACCGCCACCAGGAGGGTGTCGGACTCCACCACGGCGCCCCCCGTCAGGGTCGCCGCCACCGATTCGTCGCGATAGGTGACCTCCTCGACCCTGGTCTCCAGATGCACCTTCACCCCGTGGCCCTCCAGCAACTTCTGGAACTGCTGGGCTGTGCGCCGGTCCACCCCCACCAGCAGCTGGGGCAGCATCTCCACCACGGTCACCTCAGATCCCAGGGGGGCGAACAGGCTCGCGAACTCGCAGCCGATGACCCCGCCGCCGATGATCAGGAGTCGCTTGGGGATCTCGGCCAGGGTCCAGACGCCGTCCGAGGTGATCACCCGGGGATGGTCCATGTCGATCCCGGGCAGTCCCGATGGCTCCGTCCCCACGCACACCACCAGGTGGTCATAGGGGTAGGTGGTGCCTCCCGCGACGACTGCTCCCTGCTCCAGATGACCCTGCTCGCGCACCACGTTGACCTGGTGCCGCTTGCAGGCGGACTCCACCCCGCTGCGCATCCTCAGCACGATCTCGTCCTTGCGCCGTTGCATCTTGGGGAAGTCAAAGGAGAGCCCAGGCACCACCAGCCCGAACTCGTCCGCGCGCTGGATCTTGCTGGCCAGGGCCGAGATGGCGAGAAGCGCCTTGCTGGGGACGCAGCCTCGGTTGAGACAGGTTCCGCCCAGTTCGCGACGCTCGACCAGGACCACCTCCGCGCCCAACTGAGCCGCTCGCAGCGCCGCCACGTCGCCGGCTGGGCCCCCGCCCAGCACCACCACCCGGGGGGCGCTCACCCAGGCTCCCCGGCGGGAGCCGCCCCCAGCACCGCCTCCGAGATCAGCCGCTCCTGTTCCGCCAGGTGAGCGCTCATGGATCCCTCGGACGGCGAGGCCTGGGCCCGCCGCCCCACGTAGGTGAGCGACATTCCGGAAGGCAGGATCGGCTGGAGTCGCGGCACAAGATAGTTGTAGGCCCCCATGTTGCGGGGCTCCTCCTGGACCCAGAGCGCCTCCTCCGCCTGGTCATATCGCGAGAGTGTCTCTTCGATCGCGGCGGTCGCAAACGGGTACAGCAGCTCGAGCCTCACCACCGCCACCTGCTCAAGGTGCTCCTTGTCCCGGCGGGCGATGAGCTCGTGCGCGACCTTGCCGCTGGAGATGAGCAGCCGCCGTACCCGCCCGGGGTCAGGGGCGGCCGGGTCGTCCAGCACCGCCTGGAACCCTCCCCCGGCAAGCTCAGCGGGGCTGGACATGGTTGCCTGCAGGCGCAGGCCGCTCTTGGGAGTGAGGACCACCAGCGGGCGACGCTCCTCCGCCAGGGCCTGCAGGCGCAGCAGGTGGAAGTACTGGGCCGCGGTGGAGGGATATGCGACCCTCATGTTGCCCTCGGCGCAGAGTTCCAGGAAGCGCTCGACCCTGGCGCTGGAGTGCTCCGGGCCGCTGCCCTCGTAGCCGTGCGGGAGGAGCAGGGTGAGCCGCGATTCCTGGTCCCACTTGGCCTGCCCGGCAGCCACGAACTGGTCGATTATCACCTGGGCGTTGTTGAAGAAGTCGCCGTACTGCGCCTCCCACAGCACCAGGGCCTGAGGCTTGGTCACCCCATATCCGTACTCGAAACCCATCGCCGCAACCTCTGAGAGGGGGCTGTTGTGGACTTCGAAGCTCGCCCTGGCTCCCGAAAGATGCTGGATGGGAGCCCAGGCCGCCCCGGTCTCCACATCGTGGAGCACCAGGTGGCGCTGGCTGAAGGTCCCGCGGGCCGTGTCCTGGCCGGTGAGACGGATCGCGACTCCCTCCTCCAGCAGGCTGGCGAAGGCCAGCGCCTCGCCCTGGGCCCAGAGCAGCCTGCCGTCGGGCTGGAACGCCCGCGGCCGCTGCGCAAAGAAGCGGGTCAGCTTGGGATTCAACCGGAAGGAGTCGGGCGTGGCGGCGAGCTCGCGGTCGAGTGCCTCCAGGCGCTCAAGGGCCACCGCGGTCTGCACCGCGGGGAGGCCGTCGGGCTCGGCCATGGTGCCCGCGGGTTGGGCCGCGGCGGCCAGCTCGTGGCCGTTGGCAAGGGCGCGGGCGTGGGCGTCCACCATCTCCTGGTAGGCCACCTGCTGCTCCATCTCCACGTCTGCCTCGCTGGCCACGCCCCGCTCGACGAGGCGGGCGCCGTAGACCTGGACCGGGGTGGGATGGCTGCGGATCTTGGCCATCATGACGGGCTGCGTGTAGGCGGGCTCGTCGCCCTCATTGTGGCCGAGGCGACGGTAGCCGATCAGGTCGATGAGCACATCGCGCTCGAAGGTGGCGCGGTAGCTCACCGCCAGCCTGACCGCCTGCAGGCAAGCCTCGACGTCGTCGCCATTCACATGGATGATGGGGATGTCGTAGCCCTTGGCAACGTCGCTGGCGTAGCGGGTCGACCGCCCCTCGCCGGGCTCCGTGGTGAAGCCGATCTGGTTGTTGCCGATGATGTGCACCGTGCCGCCCACGCGATAGCCTTCCAAACTCTGCAGGTTGAGGGTTTCCGTCACCACGCCCTGCCCGGTGAACGCGGCGTCCCCGTGGATGAGAACGGGGATGGCGGAGCGCGTGTCCTGCTCCACCGCGATTGACCCCCCCGCCGTCTGCCTGGCCCGAGTGCGCCCCTCAACCACGGCGTTGACCACCTCCAGGTGGCTGGGATTGTGGGTGAGCACGACCCGCACCTCCCGGTTGTCGCGCGTGCGCGCCACGCCCTCGGCCCCGTAGTGATACTTCACGTCCCCGGTCGAGGCCCCACCCAGGTAGGCGCCGGACTCGAACTCCGCGATGATGTCCTCCAGGGACCGGCCCACGATCCGCGCGGTCACGTTGAGCCGACCGCGATGGGCCATGCCCAGCACCACCTCGCGGGTGCCGTCCTTGGCGAAGAGTTCGATGAGATGCTCCAGCATCGGGATCAGGGCGTCCAGGCCCTCCACCGAGAAGGTGTGCTGCCCGAGATAGGTCTTGCGCAGGAAACGCTCAAACGCGTCGACCTGGGCCAGCCGGTGCAGCAGCTGGCGCTGCTCCTCCTGGCTGAGGGGGGTGAGGTGGGCTCCTGACTCGATCTGGCTGCGCAGCCAGGTCCGCTGCTCATGGCTGCTGATGTGCTCGATCTCGTAGGCGATGGTCCCGCAATACGTCTGGCGCATTCTGGGCAGGGCGTCCGCCAAGGTCGCCCCCGGGACCGCGACCCGGAGCATCTCGGCCGGAACCTGGGCCATGAGGGCGTGGTCGAGCCCCACCGTGGCCGGCTCCAGTGACGGGTCTCCCGGAGGCTCCGACCCGAGAGGGTCGAGATGCGCCGCCAGATGTCCGTGGGTCCTGTAGGCCTTGACCAGGGACATGCCCGCCGCCACCGCCCTCATCAGCTGCTGGTTGGGGGTGGACAGGGCCGACCCGGCGGTGACGGTCAGCGGCGCGGGGGCGGCCGGCTCGGCCAGGCTGGGCAGGTCCAGCTGCAGGCTCCTGAAGACGTCCTCATAGAACCCCTGGCCGCCGGACAGCAGGACCTCCAGCTGGCGCAGGAGCATCCCCGACTCCAGCCCCTGAACGAGCCGGTGGTCGTAGGTGCTGGTCAGGGTCATGACTGGGCGGATGCCCAGCGCTGACTTGGCCTCCAAGGAGAGGCCCGAGAAGCCAGGGGGAGTGGTGATCGCCCCGACCGCGATGATCGCGGCCTGACCCGCCATCAGGCGCGGCACGGAGGCCATCGTGCCGACACCCCCCGGGTTGGTGAGGGTGATGGTGGCATCGGCGAGGTCGTCCACGGAGAGCCCGCCCGACCGGGTCTTGGCAACCAGCTCCTCGTAAGCCGTCCGGAATCCTGGGAAGTCCAGGCGGTCGGCACCCTTTATCACCGGGACCAGCAGGAACCGGGAACCGTCGGACCGCTCCACGTCCACCGCCAAGCCCAGGTTCACGCCACTGCGCACCACCTTGTGAGGCTTGCCCTCCAGGCTGGTGAAGCCGGCCGAGAATGCCGGCATCTCCTTGGCAGCCTTGACCAGGGCGTAAGCCACCAGATGGGTGAAGGAGACCTTGAAGCCGGAGCTGCCCCGAGCCGAGAGTGCCTCGTTCAGCTGCCCGCGACGCGCCTCCAGGATCGGTACCTCGATGGTGCGAAAGCTGGTCGCAGTTGGAATCGTGAGGCTCTGCTCCATCGCCTCAACCAACCTGGCCGAGCTTCCCTTGATGGGAACGGTGGTGGAACCGGCGGCAGGCGCGACGGTCTGCGCGACCACCACGTCGTCACGCCGGACCATCCCCCCCGGACCGGTTCCCTGGACCTGACTGAGGTCGACGCCGTCCAGGGCGGCGCGCCTCCGCGCCAGCGGGCTCGCATCCACCTCCGGGTGCGACCGGGCGGGGGCTGCAGCCACCGGAGCGGCCGGCTCCGATGGCGCGGTCTCAACATGATCCGCAAGTTTCGGCCCGGGCTGGATTGTGGCCATGACCGTGCCCACCGAAACCGTCTCTCCCTCGGGCACCAGCACCTCGAGCACGGTCCCACCCACGGGGGCGGGGACCTCGGCGTCGACCTTGTCGGTCTGGATCTCGACCAGGGTCTCCCCGGCCGCGATGGCATCGCCGGGATGCTTGTGCCAGGTTCCCACCACCCCCTCGGTCACGGACTCGCCCAGGGCCGGCAGCGGGACCTCCACCGGAGCCGCGGCGGGTTCGGCCCGCCCGTCCTCCGCGGCTGGGGGCGAGGGCGCCTTACGGGAAGCATCGCTGGCCTCGGAGGGCGGCCCGCTCAGGGCCATCTCCGCCAGGGGCGCTCCGACCGCGACCACCTCTCCCTCGGGCGCCACGATGCGGACCAGGACCCCGGCGGCGGGGGCGGGGACCTCGGCGTCGATCTTGTCAGTCTGGATTTCGACCAGGGTCTCCCCGGCCGCGACCTCATCGCCGACCTGCTTGCGCCAGGCCCCAACCACTCCCTCGGTCACCGACTCGCCCATCTGGGGCAGAGTCACCTCCATGGTCTTAATCGGCAAAGCGTCTCCCTGAATGGCGGGACGAGCGGCGACCGTTCTGTGAGTTCACAGCTCGCATTGCTTCTGGGTACGATTCTAGGGAGGACCGGATGAGCGGAGGGCAGGCTCTTGACTATTTCGGGCCAAGGGCCCAAGATATTGCGCCTAGGCCCTGTGACACCCACCACATATGGTTCGGAAGCCACCTAGAGCCCTCTAGTCAACCACCGCTCGTCCTGCCAGGAGGAAATTCCGTGGACCGACCCAACAGCGACCCCGACCCCGTATCCGCGGCGACCCCAGAGGAGCGCTCGGGAGGGCGCGCGAACGGGGCCTCGACGCCCGCCGCCTCGGTCCGAGGCCTGCGGATGGAGCGCCATTTCACTCAGCCCGGGGTGCACCCCTTCGATGCGATCGCCTGGGAAAGGCGGACCGCCGCCATCACCAACGAGAAGGGCGAGGTCGTGTTCACTCAGGACGACTGTGAGGTCCCGGCCAGCTGGTCCCAGCTGGCGACCAACGTGGTCGTCTCCAAGTACTTCAGGGGCCGCCAGGGGGGTGGAGAGCGCGAGAGCAGCGTGCGCCAGCTGATCTCCCGGGTGGCGGACACCATCCGGGACTGGGGCCGCCGCGGCGAGTATTTCGCCACGGAGGAGGATCTCGAGATCTTCCACGCCGAACTGTGTGCCATCCTGGTCAACCAGATAGCCGCCTTCAACAGCCCGGTCTGGTTCAACCTCGGCGCCGAGCCCAACCCCCAGGTGAGCGCATGCTTCATCAACTCGGTGGAGGACACGATGGAGGCGATCCTCTCCCTGGCCAAGACCGAGGGGATGCTCTTCAAGTACGGCTCGGGGACCGGGACCAACCTCTCCACCATCCGCTCCTCCGTCGAGCACCTGGGCTCTGGGGGCACCGCCAGCGGACCGGTCTCCTTCATGAAGGGCTTCGACGCTTTCGCCGGGGTCATCAAGTCTGGAGGGACCACCCGGCGCGCCGCCAAGATGGTGATCCTCAACGCTGACCACCCCGACATCGTCGACTTCATCAACTGCAAGGTGCGTGAGGAGCGCAAGGCCTGGGCGCTGATCGAGGCGGGCTACGACGGGTCGTTCACCGGCGAGGCGTACGGATCCGTGTTCTTCCAGAACTCCAACAACTCGGTTCGGGTTTCCGACGAGTTCATGCGGGCGGTGCTGGAGGACAAGGAGTGGCGCACCTATGCGGTGACCGATCGCAGCCGGGTGATCGGCACCTACCGGGCCCGGGATCTGATGAACCAGATCACCGAGGCCGCCTGGGCCTGCGGGGACCCGGGGCTGCAGTTTGACACCACCATCAATGAGTGGCACACGTCCCCCAACTCCGGGCGGATCAACGCCAGCAACCCCTGTTCCGAGTTCCTCTATCTCGACGACACCGCCTGCAATCTCTCGAGCATCAACCTGCTGAAGTTCCTGAGTGAGGACGACAGCTTCGACATCGAGGGCTACCGCCACACGGTGCGGGTGATGCTCACCGCGATGGAGATCATGGTCGGCTTCGCCACCTATCCCACCGAGAAGATCACGGTCAACAGCCACAAGTTCCGCCCGCTGGGACTCGGCTACGCCAACCTGGGCGCGGTGCTGATGGCTCTGGGGCTACCCTACGACAGCCCCCGGGCACGGGACTACGCGGGAGCCTTGACCGCCCTGATGAGCGGTGAGGCGTACGCTCAGTCAGCGCGGATTGCCAAGGAGGTTGGCCCCTTTGAGGGCTACGAGGTCAACCGCCAGCCGATGCTGCGGGTGATGGACAAGCACCGGGCGGCCGCCTACAAGATCGCCGCCGACCACGTGCCCGCCAACCTGCTCTCGGCAGCGCGGAAGGCATGGGATGACGCACATGAGCTGGGGGCCATGCATGGCTACCGCAACTCCCAGGTCACGGTCCTGGCGCCGACCGGCACCATCTCCTTCATGATGGACTGCGACACGACCGGGGTCGAGCCCGACATCGCCTTGGTGAAGTACAAGAAGCTGGTCGGCGGGGGCCTGCTCAAGATGGTGAACGGCACCGTGCCTCAGGCGCTCCGGCGTCTCGGCTACGGAGAGGAGGCGGTGTCGGACATCATCGCCTACATCAACGAGCACGACACCATCGAGGGAGCCCCGCACCTGCGCGAGGAGGACCTGGCGGTGTTCGACTGCGCCTTCCCTCCCGCCAACGGGCAGCGCTCGATCAGCTGGCAGGGGCACATCAGGATGATGGCCGCGGTCCAGCCCTTCATCTCGGGAGCGATCAGCAAGACCGTAAACCTCCCGCGCGAGGCCACCCCCGAGGATGTCGAGCAGGCCTATGTGGATGCTTGGAAGCTGGGACTCAAGGCGGTGGCGATCTACCGCGACGGCAGCAAGCGCAGCCAGCCCCTGTCCACTTCCAAGAAGCAGGCCACCTACAGCGGCCAGGAAGCGGTGGAGGTCAAGCCCGCCCGGCATCGGCTGCCGGCCGAGAGGAACGCGATCACCCACAAGTTCGACATCCAGGGCCATGAGGGTTATCTCACGGTGGGTCTGTACGAGGACGGCCAGCCGGGCGAGATCTTCCTCAAGATGGCCAAGGAGGGAAGCACCCTCAGCGGGATGATGGACTCCTTCGCGACTTCCGTGTCGGTCGCACTGCAATATGGGGTGCCACTGCGTCTGTTCTGCGCCAAGTTCGCTCACAGCCGCTTCGAGCCGGCCGGCTACACCACCAACCCGGAGATCCCGATCGCGAAGTCGATCGTGGATTACATATTCCGCTGGCTGGCCGCACGGTTCCTCTCAGCCGAGGACCGTGACGCTCTGGGAATCATCAGCCGCCGCGAGGAGACCGTCAGCGGGCTGGACACCGCTGCCGCGCCCCCCGCCCCTGATCCAGTGGCCCGCCCCACGACCGCAACCGTGCCCGGACAAGTCAGCGCGAAGCAACTTGCCGCCGAGCTCACCTTCCGCAACCAGGAGGACGCCCCATCGTGCTCCGATTGTGGTGCGCTCATGGTCCGCAACGGGGCCTGCTACAAGTGCATGAACTGCGGCAGCACTTCAGGCTGCTCGTAGAAGGAGGGTCTTGCGAATAAATCGCAAAACGCTTGCGACTTTCGCGAAGCAGACGCCCGGAGAGCAATCTCCGGGCGTTTTGCTGTCTTCTGGACTCCTGGAAGTGAAAATCAGGGCCTGAGAAGACGAGAAGCGCGCCCCG